>JAKOPX010000005.1 GCA_029778665.1 Bacillota bacterium
AGGCTGCGGGATATCGGCGGCATCATAATAATAGATTTTATCGACATGCATGACAGGGAGCATCAGCACATGGTGCTCGACAGGCTGAAACAGGCGTTGAAGAAGGACAGGACAAAGACTAGCGTGGTCGGCATGACCGGCCTCGGACTGATCGAGATGACCAGGAAGAAAGTAAGACAGGACCTCTCCAGCATCATGCTGGTGGAGTGCCCTCACTGCGAAGGGACAGGCAGGCTGCTGGTTTCTGAAGTGAACGGGAAGGGCGGCAAACCAGGCGACAGGTGAAAAGGCTGCCGGGGACAAAAATCGCAGAAATCGCAGACGTTGACAATTGGTCAGTGTATGTGTTAAAATACATCGGTAACCGCTCGGCCGAGGCGACAAAATGCTGTTGAAGCCTGGACGGACGTACATTCTCCGGTGCGTGGAACTGTGTATGGAACGGATCCATGGAGATGTATCTGCCCGGGGACAGCTGCCTCAAAGGTCCGGCGAGTCTGTTTGCAGGAGGTATGATTCGTGTACGCAATAATTGAGACAGGCGGAAAACAGTACAGGGTACAGGAAGGCGATGTACTGTTCCTCGAGAAGATCAACGCTGAAGACGGTGCAACAGTCACATTCGACAAGGTCCTGGCCGTATCAAGCGAAGGCAATGTCACATTCGGCAGGCCCTTCGTGGAAAATGCCAGTGTAACGGCAAAGGTACTCGGCCATGGCAAGGCAAAGAAGATCATCGTCTTCAAGTATAAGCCGAAGAAGGGCTACAGGAGGAAACAGGGACACAGGCAGCCCTTCACCAAGGTACAGATCGAAAAGATCAGTGTTTAAGAAATGATAAATGTAGTTATATCGAGGGATTCTGCGGGGACTATCAGAAGCATCGAGATCAGTGGACATTCAGGCTATGCCGAGGAGGGATCCGACATCATCTGCTCGGCAGCAGCGGCAATAAGCTATACAGCAGCCGGGGCGCTTGAAAGCCTGGCGGGTCTGAAAGACTGTTACACGACTGATGACGGATACATGCTGATAAGGTTGCCGGATAAAATGGATGAAGAGCAAAGTTCGATCGCTTCGATCATAATGGAAACCGCAGCAATAGGTTTCAAACAGGTAGAATTCTCGTACGCAGCGTATGTATCGGTAAAAGATGAGGAGGTGCGATCCGATGATCAGAATTAACCTGCAGTTGTTTGCTCACAAGAAAGGTGTCGGCAGTACAAGGAACGGACGTGACAGCGAGGCCAAGAGACTGGGCGTCAAGAGAGGCGACGGGCAGTATGTGCTGGCCGGCAATATCATAGTAAGACAGAGGGGCACGAAGATCCATCCGGGCGCCAATGTCGGCAAGGGTAAGGACGACACGCTTTTTGCCCTGAAATCAGGTATCGTTAAGTTCGAAAGATTGGGCAAGGACAAGAAACAGGTAAGTATAGTAACGATGTAGTTGACAAAGAATAAGTCCCGGCAGCCAGGTCGGGACTTTTTTGCGTATGGGAGAAAGTTATGTTTATCGATCGCGCTAAGATATATATAAAAGCCGGAAACGGCGGAAATGGGATAATTTCATTCCGCAGGGAGAAATACGTACCTGCCGGCGGGCCTGACGGCGGAGACGGCGGGAAAGGCGGCGACATCGTGTTTGAAGTGGATGAAGGCTTAAGGACCCTCATAGACTTCAAATACAGGCGGAAGTATGTCGCCGAATCCGGTGAGAACGGCGGTCCGGCCAAGCGTACCGGAAAAAGCGGAAGGGACCTTGTGATCAAGGTGCCGCCGGGCACGGTCGTAAAAGATGCGGAGACTGGCCGTATACTGGCCGATATGGTGGAACCTGGACAGAAGACCGTAGTTGCCAGGGGAGGCAAAGGCGGCGCAGGCAACTGGCATTTTGCCACACCGACCAGGCAGGTCCCGAATTTTGCAAAGCCTGGCGATCCGGGCGAGGAGTATACTGTAGAACTTGAACTGAAAATGGTTGCAGATGTCGGCCTTGTGGGATTCCCCAACGCCGGGAAGTCGACGCTGCTGTCGAAGGTTACTGCTGCAAGGCCTAAGATAGCGGACTATCCGTTTACGACCCTCGAACCGAACCTGGGTGTCGTAAGGGTCGACGAGGGAGCCAGCTTTTTGCTCGAGGACATACCCGGGCTCATTGAAGGCGCCCACAGGGGAGTCGGGCTGGGATTCGACTTCCTCAGGCATGTCGAGAGGTGCAGGATGTTCCTGCACATAGTGGACGTGGCCGGTGTGGACGGGCGCGATCCCGTAGAGGACTTTGAAAAGATAAACGAAGAACTGCGGCTTTATGACCCCAGGCTGGCAGAGAGACACCAGGTTGTGGCGGCCAACAAGATCGACCTGCCGCAGGGGCAGGAGAACCTGGAGCGGTTCACGGCTGCTGTCGAAGCGAAGGGCTACAGGGTATTCCCCATATCTGCGGCTGCAAATACGGGAGTGAAGCAGCTGATGCAGTACATAGCCGCAAAGCTCAATGAACTGCCTCCGGTGGCACCGCTGACGGACACGGACGAAGAGGTCGTATACACCGCGAAGGAAGAGGAGCCTTTTACGATCCGGAAGGAAGAAGATGTTTATATCATCGAGGGAAGCTGGATAGACAAGCTCGTGAAATCGGTCAATTTCAATTCATATGAGTCTGTGCAGTGGTTCCAGCGTTCACTGAAGTCAAAGGGCGTGATCGACGCTCTTGAACAGATGGGCATAAATGAGGGAGACACTGTCAGGATTTATGACATCGAGTTCGAATATGTGAGATAGCACCGGATGCGCGAGGGACAGCGTCCGGGCTGTCGAAGATGTCAAAAAGAACGGACACATATATCGACAAGGAGGAAAACGGATGCTGACAGGCAAGCAAAGGAGCTATCTGAGGAGCCTGGCAAATACGATGGAGCCGATATTCCAGGTGGGAAAGGGCGGCATCAACGACAACCTTGTGAAGCAGTTCGATGATGCGCTGGAAGCCCGGGAACTGGTAAAAGCCACTGTGCTGAGGAATTCCGAGTTCGATGCCCGTGAAGCGGCTGATGAGATCGCTGCAAGGACCGGGGCGGATGTGGTGCAGGTAATAGGCAACCGGTTCGTCCTGTACAGGGAGTCGAAAAAGAATAAGGATATCAGCGCAGCTCTGTCGATGATCTGATGACCGGTCCGCTGCCGGTTGGACGATCAGTCTCCTGCCATTAGGGCGCTGGTCACCTGTCAATTGCCGGAAGACCGGTCCTTCGTCAATGACCCGATGATTTCCGAATAAATGGCCGAAGAATGCTTTTTCCAGTTGTCGCAGACGGATAAAGCATCTTTTTTTGTGCCGACTGTCGCTTTGAGTTCAATGAGCGGGAAATCCTTCTCTCTTATTTTGCATATCACCAGGTACTTGTCTTCGCTCTCCGGTATATATTCGGCCGTTATCAGCAGGTCCTCGACTATTTCCCTGCGTGCGGCCGGTATCACGCTGTCCAGCCGTTTCCTGATCCCTGAAGGTATCTTCGTGACCAGGTACTGCAGTGTTTTTCTGCCGGCATCGGTCAATATGTAGCTGTCGGACGGTTCTTCTGAAACGGCGCTGGTTGGGGCCGATACATCGTGTGCTTTTTCCGATGCGTTTCTGGCGTATGCCACGTCCTTTACCAGCGAGACCATCCCGCTTTCACACAGTTCATTCAGGCATTGCTGCTGCACGAACCAGTTCATCAGGTGCATTTCAAGAATGATTTTCGTCAGGGCATTGTTGCTTACCGGCATATCCATCTTCTGCAATATATACATAATGATCAGCTTGTTCTGGACTATTTCTTTGCTGCTTCCAAGAGGATTCATCCATGCCACCCCGGTGTTAACTGTTAGTAAATCATTGTATAAATTATAGCATATTGTCCCGGACAATCATATTGCCGGGATGGATCCAGTCAATATTTTCTTGCATTTCTGCACACAGAAATGCAAATTCTCGTGCCACGCTGCTATTTTCCCAGGGGAATAACGGGGACCGGGGAACTGATGGAGCCCGGGTGAAGTAACGGTGTTCTGCGGAAACAGCGGAGCAGGCACCGGAATGCATTGTACGGCGGATTACAGCAGTCTTTATAAATTACAGCACGTGTGTTATCATTACTTATAAAGGGAAAAAATATGACAACTGTCGACCTGCATCTGTCCGGAAATGTCGTCGGAGGACGCTCCGGCTGCGGTTATGTACCCGGCTTATCTGGTGTGACACAGGAAATAATACATAAACATTGAAAACTTTCATATAGATTGATAGAACGTCAGATAAAATACGGGGGTGGTGTGTGATGGTAAAGAAAGAGATCATAGCTATGCTGCTGGCCGGAGGACAGGGAAGCAGGCTGGGAGTCCTGACCAAGAAATCTGCCAAGCCCGCTGTACTGTTCGGCGGAAAATACAGGATAATCGATTTCTCGCTCAGTAACTGCGCAAATTCCGGCATCGATACTGTCGGCGTCCTGACACAGTACCAGCCGCTCAAGCTGAACAATCACATCGGCATTGGCAAGCCATGGGACATGGACAGGATGAATGGTGGCGTAACGATTCTGTCGCCTTTCATGAAAGAGGACAGCGGCGAATGGTACAAGGGGACTGCCAATGCCATAAGCCAGAACATCGACTTTATCGACAAGCAGGCGCCCAGGTACGTGATAATCCTTTCAGGTGACCATATCTACAAAATGAACTACTCTGACATGCTTGCCTTCCACAGGAAAAACAATGCCGAGGCTACGATATCCGTCATCAACGTACCATACGAGGAAGCATCCAGGTACGGCATTATGAGTACGGACGAACAGGGACGCATATACGAATTCCAGGAGAAGCCTGCGAACCCGAAGAGCACGCTGGCGTCCATGGGCGTCTACATTTTTACATGGGAGGTACTGAGGGAGTACCTGATCATCGATGATCAGAAAGAGGGCTCCGACCACGATTTCGGGAAGGACATAATACCTGCCATGCTCGCCGACGGGAGGCGGATGTTTGCATACCGGTTCAACGGCTACTGGAAGGATGTCGGGACGATACAGGCCTACTGGGAGGCGAATATGGACCTGGTAAAGAGAGTGCCGGAGTTCAACCTGTACGATCCTGAATGGAAGATCTACACACCCAACCCCGTCAAACCCCCGCATTATGTCGCGCCGGGCGGAAGCGTCAAAACCTCCGTGGTTGCCGAAGGCTGCATGATATACGGGAAAGTGAGGAATTCGGTGCTTTTCCCCGGCGTTGTCGTTGAAAAGGATGCGCTGATCGAAAACTCTATCGTGATGTCCAACTCGCATATAGGGGAAGGAAGCGTCCTTGACCGCTGCATAATCGGTGAAGGCGCCACGGTAGGGAAGAATGTCAGGATCGGCGAAGGTGAAAACATCCCAAACGAGGATAAGCCCAACCTTTACAATTCGGGAATAACAGTGGTGGGAGAAGGCGCTGTCATCCCCGACGACACCGTTATGGGGAAGAATGTAATGATCGATATGTACGTCAGCGCGGAGGATTTCTGCTCCGGAACGATACCATCGGGTGCAAGCGTTTACAAAGGCGGTGAGTGTGAATGACGACGATGACAAATACAATGGGGCTGATACTGTCCGGCTGGAAAAAACCTGCCCTCAAAGACCTTTCATACAACCGGTCTGTGTCTGCGATACCATTTGGAGGCAAGTACAGGGCAATAGACTTCATACTTTCGAATATGGTCAATTCCGGCATAAAAAACGTCGGAGTGCTGACACAGTACAGTTTCCGTTCGCTGATGGACCACCTGGGCTCGGGCGAGGAATGGGACCTGGACAGGAGGTACGACGGCCTGTTCATTTTCCCTCCGACCGTGTCGGACGAGGAAAGCGGCTATTACAGGGGCAGCGCGGATGCAATGTACCACAACCTGTCTTTCCTCAAGCGAAGCAATGAGGAATACGTGGTGATCGCCCAGGGGAACGGGATTTTCAAAATGCAGATGGGCGACATGCTGCAGTACCATATAGACAAGAATGCCGATATAACGCTGGCTTACAGGAAGATGCACGACTATACGACGGAGGAGCTTTCGAGCCTGGGAATAATCAAGATCGATGAAGACAACAGGATCATCGACCTCCAGGAAAAACCGCTCAACCCGCAGTCGGACCTGGCATCCATCGGCATCTACCTTCTGAGGAGGACGCTGCTCATCTCGCTGATCGAGGAGTGCATTGCCCACGGGAATTATGATTTCGTGAGGGATATAATGATCAGGAAGCTGGATAAGCTGAACGTCTGCGGATATGAATTCAAGGGTTACTGGCGCAACATCTATTCCGTCCGCAACTACTACAGGTGCTCCATGGAGGTGCTCGATCCCGCCATACGTGAAGAACTGTTCGTGAGGAACGGCAAGATATACACCAAGGTCAAGGATGAGGCTCCCGCCAAATACAACGAGGAGGCGGAAGTGACGAATTCCATAGTTGCAGACGGATGTTTCATCGAGGGCACCGTGGAAAACAGCGTGCTCTTCAGGGGAGTCACGGTGGGCAAGGGAGCCGTGGTGAGGAACAGTATAATCATGCAGGGCTCTGTCATCGAACCGGATGCCATCGTGGAATATGCCATACTCGATAAAAATGTTGTCCTGACGAGGGGGAAGTACCTGAAGGGCGATACGGATTATCCGGTGGTTATCAGCAAGAATTCAAAGGTTTGATATATTCTGTTATTTATGTATAATTGGATAATGTGCCGGCCCCGCTGCACTCCGGCAGCGGGTCGGCTACGGTGCTCTGTCGGCCGGATGCGCGCATATCGGCACTGAGGCAGCCGGATGCCCGTACATCGGTATCCGGACAACCGGGTAACCGTGCATTGATGCTCAGGCGATCAGGTTACTCGTGTATCGGTACTCAGGCAGACAGGTGCTCATACATCGGCGCTCCGGATGCCGGGTGTTCATGCCTCGGCGTTTCCGGCGCAGATTTTTGCGGGGTAACAGATTAACCACAGAAAAAATACCGTAACGAAAGGACTAAAGCTTTTTACTTCACAAAAGCTTGCAACGGGTTTACATAAATGACAAGGAAACTGAAGGCAGATTTGTCGCTGCTGGCCATAAC
>JAKOPX010000420.1 GCA_029778665.1 Bacillota bacterium
AACGACATCGAAACTGCCATTGCGAAAGTCAACGGGGTAAGGTCTACATACGGAGCTTTGCAGAACAGGCTCGAATCGACCGTAAGGAACCTGAAGACGACGGCAGAAAACCTGCAGGCAGCGGAATCGCGAATCAGGGACACCGACATGGCTGCGGAGATGTCCAACTTCACGAAGTACAGCATCCTGATCCAGGCGGGCACAGCAATGCTGGCACAGGCCAACATGGCGCCACAGAATGTACTGTCATTACTGAGATAGTATTTGCACGATTTACCGAAAGGACTCCGGGATCCGGAGTCCTTTCCATATGTTTTTATAAGTGGTATAATTAGCACATCGAATCTGTTGTAAAGGAGCGGGCATCAATGGATGAGAAGATAAGGGAACTGAGAGATACTGTAAAGGAGCTTCTGCAGAATATCATCAAAAGGATCGATGATATAACCGATGAGCAAAACGCCGGCGGTGAACCGGACACCGACAGGCTGGCGAACCTTTTTGACGATTTGAGTTCGCTGGCTGAGGGTGTAAGTGTGATCAAAGAGTATTATCCCGCCATAGACCTGATGGAGTTCAGGGATAAACTGGATATGATGGAGAATGCAATGAAAACATATGACATGATGCTGCTTTCCGATCTATTGAAATACGAACTCAGGGACTTGCTGGGATTTTGGGAAAATATCCTGCATGATGGTGACTAAAAAGTCCTAAAGAATATATCGGTTACCACCGATAATATTAACGAGAGTGATAATAGTATGCGCGCAAATATTGTCACGGCACAAAAAGCAATGACCGCCGGTCTGTCCGGCGGGATTTCGGGAAAGGATTCCCGCATAAAAAATCAGGGAGGATGATCTTATGATTATCAACAACAACATTTCTGCTATCAACACAAGAAACCAGCTGTTCATCACAAACACAGCAGCAAGCAAATCGATGGAAAAGCTGTCGTCAGGCAAAAGGATAAACCGTGCGGCAGACGACGCAGCAGGTTTGTCCATTTCAGAAAAGATGAGGGCGCAGATCAGGGG
>JAKOPX010000421.1 GCA_029778665.1 Bacillota bacterium
AGCCCCGGTGACGGTGATTACAGCATCGTGCGAATCGGCAATACGAACTTCGGTATTGTCATGGGCTATGAAGGGCTGATACCTGAAGTTACAAGAATTCTGACCTTGCAGGGAGCAGATGTAGTCTTGTGGCCGTGTCATTTCAAGAATGAACGCCATGAATATGTTGCCCGGACACGCAGTGCTGAGAATCGCGTGTTCACTGTAGCAAGCAATGCTGTAGGTGCTTCAGGTTGTGGGGGAAGCCTGGTTGCAGGCCCGCAAGGAGCTATTCTTGCCCAGGCTTTTGCCGGAAAGAGACAACTCATCTCAGCATTGATCGTCGTGGCAGAAGCCAGATGCAAGAAAATAATGCCGAATACTGACGCGGTTTATGGCAGACGTCCTTCCGGGTATGGGCCGCTTGTGTCATGCAAGCGCAACAACGGCTGAAGGGAGTCTTGATGTATAATTCTGCACACATCTCTATACTGTCTTGACAGTACGCGCCGCTTTGACACCATGATAATACTGACAGTCCCGAAGGTTCGACAGCCTTGAGAGAGCTTTCGGGACTCAATTCTCTTATGTCAAACAAGTGAATAGAGCTGAAGTGTGCGTGAATCCCAGCGTAAATACGTGCTGAATGTATGTTGTCTGCAGCAGGGGAGGGTGCTTGATGAATGCTATGCTCTTAACCGTAGCAACCGCAGCCATATTCTTAGCAGCGAGGCGAAAACTGAGTATGGGAGTATCCGCAGTAATATCCGGACTGTTTTTAGCCTGGGCAGCTAAAGGCATAACAGGCGGGCTGCAGACATTGGCCATCTCGTTGTATACGACATTCATAAAGCCGGAAGGATTCAATATTCTGCTGGCTGTAGTGTTTATCAATATGTTAGGGAACGTAATGAGAGCCTCGGGCGCAATGGACGAGTTGGTCTATTACATAAGGATGCTGTCTCGAGATACCCGGAAACTGGTTTTTCTGATACCGTCGTTCACTACCCTTGTAGCCGGCCCGGGCGCAGGAGTTTTGCCTGCTCCGCTCCTTGACCCTGTGGGAGATGAAATAGGCCTCAGCCAAGAGAAAAAGACCGTGGCAACTATAGTGTTTAGACATATGTGGTATAGTGTTTACCCGATATATACGCCGTTCATACTGCTAGAGCAAACTTCAGGCATGCCTTATTCAGCTCTCCTGCTTCCAGCCATTACAAGTTTGATAGTGGTAGGTTTAGTATCTACAAGGCTCGTTTTTCGGGATCTACCTGTTGACGCCGCGGAAAGCGCTGTAGCCGCTGCTTCGGAAACGGCTTCCAATGGTGTCCGGAGTATTCTACATGCCATTGGCAAGATGCTTTTTGCTGCTATACCATTAGTTGTGTTAGTAGTCCTTAGAATCGGATTCAAAGTAAGCTTTACGGTTTCCTGTGGACTCAGCTGTATCTGTGCGGTTCTGCCAATGTCAGCAGAAAGACCGTTCTTTTCCGAGCTGAAAAGACGCATCATTGAAGGGGCAATACCCGGATTCAATTGGAAAGTCATGGAGACGGTCGCAGGAGTGCTTTTCTTCAGCCATGTAGTTGTGAATTCAGGCCTTGTAAGCATGTTAGCTCCAGCTCTGTCCCGACATGCCTTATCCTTGGTTATACTCTCTGTAATTGTTCCGTTTGCTATTGGATTTATGATAGGGTCACACATTGGGACAGTCGGTTTGGCGCTGCCTCTTCTTTTGCCATTGACGCAGGCGAACCCTGAGACCGGTGGGTTCTTAGCATTGTTCTACCTCTCTTCTCTCATGGGATACATGGTTTCTCCGGTTCACGTGTGTTTTATCGGAACTCTTCAATGCCTTAATGCGGAGCTTAAAGAAGCATGGCGAATGCTGGTCGTATGCGGAGTTGCAGGATTTATAGTCTGTCTGGCATTCGGCATTTATTGGAGTCTTTAG
>JAKOPX010000422.1 GCA_029778665.1 Bacillota bacterium
ACTCCCGAAGAGGATCTGAAGGCCATCCTGGGATGACCGGGTGATGATCATTCGCCCCGGGACAGTAAACGGGTCCGAAAGCCGTTGCGGATGAGCTTATACGGGAAACCACGACGGGCGGGAAATCACGATAGGCGGGATTGTCCGGCAGGCCGGCATGTTGTGTGAAATGCCAGGAACATCGCCGGAATAATCCCGCGCAGTGCCGGAATAATCCACAGGGATTTTCACAGATTGCAGGATCGATTCTGCCGCTTATCCCGCGGGGTTTCATATAGAAGGAGCCTGTACGGTTCAGAAAGAACAGGCTCCTTAATTATTTCCGGCATCTCCGGTATGCGGGTTTCGCCTGCAGAACCGGTGATCTCTCAATCAGCCGGTCCATCTGTTTCAACAGTTTTCTCGAACTGCGGCATCACTGCATCCAGGTCTATCCGGGAATCTATTGCAACATCCGTGTATTCAAAAGCTTTCAGATCTGTTGTGAAATATCCTTTTGCGCTTTCTTCCAATTTTGCATTGCCTGACAGCCGATCCGGCATCAATGCCTGTGTATCGATCCCGGCCATGCTTTCATTGCCCTTATTTTCCCCGTAGTCCAAGCCTGCTGCAGTGGAAAAATCGCCAAAATAATCTGTCGGTGCGCTGCCGTACATTTCAAATCCATACTGCGTGTCTGTCCCGTTTTGCAGCCCGGCACTGCCATCGCTCTGATCCGGCAGGGACTGCATAACTGCACCGGGTCCGCCGTAAACGTCCATTAAGTCGCCGTCTTGTGCGAAATCGCTCACGATATGCGGTATGCCGACCGCATTTGCCATATCATCTGCTTCCGGCCTTAGGGGTACGTTCCGGACACCGGCTGTGTCCGATACATCGGGCGCTTGCTGCTTGCCGGCAGTATTCTGTATTCCGGCTGTGTCCGGTCTGGCTGCTGCATCCTGCGGACCAGCAGCGCCCGGTCCGGCGGCTCTGTTCTGAGTGCCTGCCGTTGCCGGTCTGGCAGATGGATCCTTTATAGCAGCTCTTCCCGGACTGCCCGAAGCGCCCGGCCTTCTTACGCTGCCTGCCGCGTTATCCGTGCCGGAACCCGTGTTATAGCTGCTTCCGTACCACCTTGCGCGTTCATTCTGCGGCAGGCTTTTTGCATTCCTATAGTTCTCTCTGTCGTCTTCGATATATCGTTCATAGCTTTTGTACGTGCCGCCGCTCCTGTGATCGCTTTCACATGCTTTTTTAATTACTTTTACGAATACGATGAAGAATAACACAATAAAAATGAGTCCGTCCAAGGATATCACCCCGCTAAATTATACGACACCGGAACGCCGTTTACCTCCCGCCTTGTCCCTGTATCGCAGGATTCGGGCAATAATCAGCTTTTTCGCCCGCGTTCAGGGCAATTACATAAAACCTGACAAATAAGCCAATAATAATATCGGTGATATCATGGAAAGGTTCAACAGATTTATAGACACTGTAATGGAGCTCCTGATCATAGGCATACTATATCTTATTTTCCTGCCGTTCCGGATAATATACAGCCTGAGCGGCAGATCGGCATCTTCCAGGTAATGTAATGCTGCACGTCTTCCGGATAATGTAATATAAAGACAATTGATTGTTTCTCATCTTTGTAGTATAATCATGTGTGCGCAACTATTCCGTTCATACGGAGGTTTTGACATGGCGCATATACCTGCCCGTCAGCTCCTGACACATGAGAGATTCATGGCCGAGGCGCTGAGGGAGGCGGAGAAAGCCCGCAAAAAAGCCGAGGCACCGGTTGGAGCGGTCGTGGTCAGGGACGGCGAGATCATAGCCAGGGGCCACAATGAAAGGGAGTCGAAAAACGATTCCACGCTCCACGCAGAAATGACAGCAATCAGGCGTGCATGCAGGAAGTTGGGCACATGGAGATTGACAGACTGCGACCTTTATGTTACGCTTGAACCCTGTACAATGTGTGCAGGTGCGATCATCCAGTCACGGATCAGGACGCTGTACATCGGTACATCCGACCTGAAGGCCGGAGCTGCAGGCTCAGTGATCGACGTGTTCAGGGTAAGCGCTTTCAACCACAGGGTCGACGTGGTCTGGGGCGTGCTGGAGCAGGAATGCTCCGCGATACTGAAGGAGTTCTTCAGAGGACTCAGATAAAAGCGGTGCCTGGTGCGTCA
>JAKOPX010000423.1 GCA_029778665.1 Bacillota bacterium
CTATCTGCGCGTCACTCTCGGGGAATGTTTCAGCCAGCTGATGCTTCACTTCCTCGGTAAGGGCCGATACGCGTTCATCCCTTACAGCCTTGTCATCGGTCAGAACGGCTTCGCGCAGCTTTGCGTAAGCAAGTTCATATACTGCATCGTACAGTTCCTTCGGAACTTCGGCGGACTGGTATTCAAACTTGGGCTTTCCTATTTCAGCAACTATGCCATTTATGAACCCGACGATCTTCTTGATCTCCTGGTGGCCTTTTTTGACCGCCTGCAGCATTATTTCCTCTGAAACTTCCTTTGCACCGGCTTCGATCATGGTGATCTTTTCACTTGTGCCTGCCAGTGTGACATACATCTCACTCTTTTCCCTCTGCTCAGCAGTGGGGTTGATGATGACTTCCCCGTCTACCAGTCCAAGTACGACACCGCCTATCGGGCCGTTGAACGGTATGTCGGAAATGCTGAGAGCGACTGAAGTGCCGATCATCGCCGCTATCTCGGGTGAATTGTCCTGGTCGACCGAGAGCACCGTGTTCACTACCACGACATCGTTCCTGAGGTCCTTAGGGAAAAGCGGACGAATGGGCCTGTCGATGACTCTCGCGGTCAGTATCGCCTTTTCAGACGGCTTGCCTTCCCTTTTTATGAATCCTCCGGGTATTTTTCCGACAGCATACAGCTTTTCTTCATAGTCAACGCTCAGGGGGAAGAAATCGATGCCCTCCCTTGGAGCAGGCGATGCTGTCGCCGTGGACAGGATGACGGTGTCCCCGTATCTTACGAGCGCAGATCCGTTGGCGAACTGCGCCAGCTGGCCGGTCTCAATGGTGAGATTGCGGCCGGCAAGTTCCATGGTGAATGTTCTGTACATATAATGCCTCCTTCGTAATGCTGCATGACGGAAGAGGCAGTTGATACAGAAAACGGACACCAGAAACCGTAACCTTTCTGAACCCTCCGTTTTACGGATCCTGGTCTCTGTTCTCTGTCAACTACACAATCTTCCTGTC
>JAKOPX010000424.1 GCA_029778665.1 Bacillota bacterium
ACCCCCCGGGGCCATGGCAGGGTTCCTTTTTGGATTCCAGCGCTTCGAGCAGTTTTGCTGCCTCTTCACTGTTGATCCTGCCTTCCTGGAGCATTTTCAGTATCATCATTTTTTCTTCACTGATTGACATTTTGATACCTCCTGTTTGATCCTGATCACCACAAATATGTTATTTCAACAACTCAAGTGCCTCTTCCACCGTAATCAGTCCGTTATCCAGCATATCGAGTATTTCCATCCTTCTTTCGCGTTCAGGGCTTTCGTAGCTTTGTGTGCCGTATCCCAACGCATTTGCGGCATCTTCAAGCCTGCTTTTTACCGTAGGGTATGAGATGCCGAGTTCCTTTTCCACCTCCTTTATATTGCCTCTGCATTTGATAAAGGTTTCGATGAATGACTTCTGTTCCGCTGTCAGTCTGCAGAACCTGCACAGCGAAAAATGTCCTTCGATCTTTGTATCGCAGCTGCTGCAATATATTGCTGTAACTTCAGTATCCTGCCCGCATACCGGGCACTTGCCCAATGCCTCTTTCATCATGGTCATTACTCCTTATGTGCAAAGATGGTGTTATGTACTTTAAAAATTTAAGTGTCAAATCAATTTTTTTGATCTCCTGGTTCTAATTCTATATTTACAGTTTTTTCTTGTCAAGGTTAATTGGGCAAATATATTAAATTTTTCAATTACAACTTTAATTTATTTAATATTTCAATAAATTATACGCAGACTAGTTCCTGATGTCTTATTTTTTATATTTTTTTATTCTGTTTTTTCTTTAAACGAATGCAAAGGTACCATACGGGCAATATCAATTTTTTGCACAAAAAATCAACTAAAGGCAGGGTGAATGTAATTTTTCATTAACTGTAATCAAATATAAGGGATATTATGTATACCAATATTGAAAAAACTCAATGAAAACACCAGGAAATACGGACTTTAATTGCATTTTTGCGCACGGGTACTGACAAAATTTCAATTATAGTCTGACAGGCATATGCAGAACGGACATAAAAAAGATGTATGCCAGGAGACGTGCGCTAAAGTATATGTACCGAGAGACGTGGCCCAAAGAAGTAAGCCCAAAGCCATGCGCCAGGAGACGTGCGCTGAAGGGCGTGTGCCGATGGACGTGCGCCAAAATATGTAAGCCAAAAGCAATGTGCCAGGAGACGTGCGCTAAAAGACATATGCCAAAAGGCGAGCGTCAAAAGCCATGTGCCCAAAGACACGTGCAAAAGACATATGCAATGAAAAGGTTGTCCGTGAATATGGTTCAGTGAATATGGAAAAGCCGGAGGGTTTTACAATTCCCGCCGGCCTTCAAGCGCTTTCGCGAGCGTGACCTCGTCCGCGTATTCAAGATCGCCTCCCACAGGGATGCCGTGGGCGATCCTGGTGATCCTGATTCCTATCGGCTTCAGAAGCCTCGATATGTACATGGCCGTGGCTTCACCTTCTACGTCGGGGTCCGTGGCCAGGATGACTTCCCGTATATTGCCGTCGCGTATCCTTTGCAGGAGTTCCTTTATCCTGATATCTTCAGGACCGATGCCTTCCATGGGGGATATGACGCCATGCAGCACATGATAAACGCCGTTGTATTCCCTGATCCGTTCCATGGCGATCACATCCTTGGGATCCTCCACAACGCATATGATGCCATGGTCGCGCTTAACACTGCCGCATATGCCGCAGGGATCCGTTTCAGTTATGTTGCTGCATACGGAACAGTAACGCGTCTTAAGCTTTGCTTCCCTTATTGCATTTGCCAGCGCTTCCGACTTCTCGGCAGGCAGATTCAGTATATGGAAAGCAAGCCTCTGGGCCGTCTTGTGGCCTATCCCCGGGAGCTTTTCCAGTTCTTCTATCAATCTGGCTATTGGTGGTGAATAAAGGTAGTTCATGTCAGAATAACCCGCCCAGTCCCAATCCGCCGGTCAGTTTCGCCATCTCAGCGCTGACCATTTCCTCAGCCTTGCGGAGTGCTTCGTTGACAGCCGCCAGGATGAGATCCTGCAGCATTTCCACATCATCCGGATCAACCACGTCGGGATCTATCGTTATTTCCTTGATTTCCTTCTTGCCCGTTGCAACTACCCTGACCGCTCCGCCTCCGGCAGTTGCATCGACTTCTCTTTCCTGGAGTTCGGCCTGCAATTTTTCCATATCTCTCTGCATTTTCTGGGCCTGTTTCATCAGGTTGTTCATATTTGCACCGCCGAAGCCCGGGAATCCGCGCTTTGCCATGATCGGCACCTCCGTGTTCTTATTTGGTATGACAGGTATATTATATATATTAGCCTGTGACCGTTCAAGGGTGTAGGCCGGCTATTCGTCGATTATCTCAAGCGGCAGCCCGACTTTGTCTGCGAGCATGCGCGCCCTTTTCAGCAAGTCACTGTCCTCGGGCTTTTCATCCGAGGCCGCACGTTGAAGGATCTCCTCATCGATGCACCTGATTTTCATACTGCGTCCAGTCACTTTCGCTGCCACTTCTTCTATTATCCTGATGTGCTCGACCATCGAGATCATGGACCTGACGTTTTTTTCCTTTGCAATAAGCCCGATGGTTTCGTCATCGAGAAGGACAGCCCGGACATTGAACAGCAACAGGTAGATGGACATCCTTCCGGACTTTTTCAGGTGATCCAATACATCCTGCCACTTTCCGAAATCAGTGACTTTCCCTGGCGCGCCTTTTTTCGCCGAGCCTCCGGCACCGGAGCCTTTGTGGCCGGATGAACTCTTTTCCGGGGCGTTGTCGGCATCAGTTATATTACCAGTATCATTAGCATTATTGGTATCATTTTTTTCATCTCCGGCTCTGCCGGCACCGTCAGCGACGGATGACAGGTCCATGCCGGCATCATGAGGAGCAGTGTTTCCCGCATACCCGGACGTGCCGCTGCTTTTGCCGGAGGTCGTACCGGATGCTGCTGCATTTCCGTCAGATTTGCCGTCAGCGGAATGGCTGTCAGGTGTGGCTTTACGGCCCGGGTAGTCAGATTCATCTGTCGACATCGATAAGTCTGCCCGCTCCGGATCGTCCGCCGATACCGATGCAACTGCCGGTCCGGATGTAGCTGTAGGGAACTGCATACCCGATGCGGCCGATGATAAAGAGCCCTGCTGATATAGGTCCGCTGCAGGCCTGTAATGGAAATCTCCGCTTTCCAGTTTCCTTTCGATGGCCGCCAGTCTTTCTTCTATATCCGCGCCTGTACTGACGATACCCCTGCATAGCTTGATCAGCGTGACTTCGAGCAGGACCCTGGGATTTGCGGCATACTTGAGGTTGTACTCCAGTGCGGACAATTCCCTTATATGGTACATGATCTCTTCGAGTGCAAGTTTTTCCGCCTGCTGTTTCATTGTTTTCAGGACTTCAGCCGGGACATCTATCAGATCGTCACAATTCCCGCCTGTCGATCTGCAGATCAGCAGGTTCCTGAAATAAACCACCAGGTCGGAAGTAAAATGCGCAATATCGCGGCCTTCTGCGATAAGCATGCTTACATTGCGGAGGATGTCCTGGACGTTCCTTGCAAGCATGCTGTCGATGAATTTTGCCATGAATTCGTCGTTTACCACGCCGACTACAGAGAGCACGTCTTCATATTTTATTGACTTCTTCCCGAGAGACATGCACTGGTCCAGCAGGCTGATGGCATCTCTCATTGCGCCGTCGGACATGCGCGCTATCAGCTTCGCGGCGTTCGGTTCAAGTTCTGTGCCGTTTGCTGAAGCGATCACGCTGAGATGCTTCGCTATGCTGTCCCGGGAAATGCGCCTGAAATCGAAGCGTTGACAGCGTGAAAGTATCGTGGCGGGGAGCTTGTGCGGTTCTGTTGTGGCGAGTATGAAAATGACATGCTCCGGCGGTTCTTCAAGTGTTTTGAGCAGCGCGTTGAATGCGCCGGTGGAGAGCATGTGCACTTCATCTATTATATAGACTTTTTTCCTGGCTTTTGTCGGGGCATAGATGACTTCGTCCCTTATGGAACGTACATTATCTACACTGTTGTTGGAAGCCGCGTCGATCTCCAGCACGTCGACGCAGCTGCCGGACAGGATTTCACGGCATATCTCGCATTGGTTGCAGGGTTCGCCGTCCTGAGGATCAAGGCAGTTGACTGCACGGGAAAGTATATGGGCCATCGTGGTCTTGCCGGTCCCCCTCGTGCCGCAGAAAAGATAGGCATGGGCGATCCTCCCCGTGCTGACGCTGTAGCGGAGCGCCTTTACCACGTGTTCCTGCTCGACCACATCGCTGAACCTGGTTGGCCGCCATTCTCTGTACAAAGCAATGTAGGACATCATCAACAGCCTTTCTTGCGAACCTTTATCACGAACTTAGTATATCAAAACGGAAGGCTAAAAAAAAGCCCTCCGGACACGATTAACCATTATATGGAAACATACTGGCTTCCCCATGGCAGACCGAAGTATCCTGCCTGAAGTAAGCTGGATCAGAAGAACAGGCAAGTAAATCGGAAGAGCAGGCACGAAAATCGAGCAAACCCCCGACATAAATTAAAAGGTGCGGGATTCGCACCTTTTAAAATTGAAGGCTGTGCACCTGATGTCGACTTGATTCTCCGAGCGTGACCCGTATAGTTAACTCCAGCCAGGCACCCCTGCGGCACACGCGAGTGTCCGCTTACCGCTGCTTCCTTCCGGACCTGACGGGGTTCACGGGCTTACGTTGCGCAAGACCCGGCTGTCATCGCTACTTGTACGGGGCAGACCTCACAAAAACAAGCCTCGACCAGGAATTAAACCCTGCTGCAGCGGATTGCAGGTACAGGGCACCGCTACCTCCCCGTCTAGCACAGCCAAAATTCGATCTGTATTGGTTCCAAAGTTCGTTCACTGCCTGTTTGCAGTGTTACTAACTTATTATACTCAATATGCTTTGCCATATCAACACATTTCATCCGGCACCAGGCAGGCACTTTGTGCCAGTCCAGGACGAAAAAGGGTAAAAAAAGAAAGCACTTTATGAATTTATAAATGATTCCGAATCAATATAAGTGCTTCTCCAGATAAGATGAACTGAAATCAGCCAACGTCTATATTAAAAGGAGGAACAAAAATGAAAAAATAGTATTATTGGCTGTGGCAATTATATTATACCATGATTTTCTAGCGCATAATATTAAGTTTTTGTAACAAATTTGTGAAAATCACATTTAGCAATTCCCTGATGCCGAATTTGTCAAGAACCGTCCCCAGTATGTGGGAAAGGGGAAACAAAGCGATCAGGAACGTTTCAAAGGCAAGGAGCCTGGTTTCCTGCCGCCTGAGCCTGTCCATGGAACCGGACCTCACGATGTTCCTCAGCTGTTCGGCTTTTTGTTCGAGAAGCTCATATCTTTCATCCAGTTCATAATAATCCGCCAGCGTGTCATATGCATCCCTGAGCAGCAGCTTTCTGCCTGTCGAGGCCGGCCTGTCGAAAATGCCGAAACCGGCGGCGCTTTCCTTTTCAAACCTGACTATTCGCGCCATGGTTTTTGCGTACATACGGGTCCCTGCTCTGAAGATGCCTTCGGGGGACCTGTTTATATGTTTATTTGCCTCGTTCAGCAGTGTACTGAGATCCTCTTCCTCTTTCGACAAGGCAGTGGATTTGGCCAGCACTGCGGCTATAGTGTGAGAGAGTTCGATACCCGGAGGGAAGAGAGGGCCGTCGCTCTCAGGCCACAGCCTGATCATTCCGTCCTCGGTGACAACAGAATCATGGCCTTCCCTGTATCTCATGAGCATCCTGTAGTCGGGTTCACCGGCGAGAGGCTGTATGATCTCGAAAAACTTGTCAGTTTCATCTATTTCCATATCCTCAAAAACGATGCAGCCAAAGCTGAAAATATGGACTTTCTTCTGCCCGGCGTCATATTTGAATATCTCCGACAGTTTTTTCCCTTCCACGATGATTGAACTTTCCCTCGCTTCAGGCAGAGGAAGGCTGAAAAATTCTGCGGTTTGGCTCAGATCTATGGCCGGATAGGCCTTGACGCTGATGAAATGTTTTGTTTGCATCCACAATACCTCCGGATCCGGCTGCTCAGATGATGAGGTCAAGGACCATCAATATGACTTCAAAGACGATAAGCAGCACTATTACCCATTCGACGAACAGACCCCTGATCGAATGGCTTATGGAAGAAAAGCCGCTGATTATGTTGTTCATGATATCGGCTTTTTTTGTCAGGATGGTGTACCTGTCATTCAGTTCAAAAATCTCGGACATCTTCTCGTAAAAGAGGGAAGCGTCGCTGTTGCTCCAGGTGATGTCAGGTTCATCAAGGATCATGATATAGCTGATGGTGTTATACTGGTGCCTGGTCACCTGGGCCGTGGTCCTCGCCAGTTCCCTGTCGCCGACCCGGAGCTGCCCGCGTTCGAGCCGGTCTATAATGGATTCGAGCTGGTCGAAGATTTTGCCGAGTTCGTCTTCCGTTCTTTCCATTGCGACTGACTTGGCGATTACGGTGGCGGCGAGTTCTATGTAAAACATTTCATAACACGGCACCACCGCGTATTCATCTGTAATTTCCAGCGAACTTTCCGGTTCGATCCGCAGTTCGTATTCGTCGGTATATTTATCCCACCTGCCCGTATCGGTTTCAGGCACGAATTTTTTTATGAAGCCCAGCAATTGGGGCATTATGTCTTCGGGTACATTGACCAGGACTATGCTGCCGAAGGAGAAGATGAGTACCTTGCTGTCGGCTTCGTACCTCCGGCTGAGTATATTTCCCAGGAATTCGTGGTCCAGGATGAGCGGTTCCTCCCAGGTATATTTTTTGGGTATCCCGCAACTTACGGCTATTTTGTTGAGATCGATCTCGTTTAATACTGAATAGGCTTTGAATTCAAAATGCTTCATAAACACCTCCCATGTATCCAGGATATATCCGGCTGACGCATTTAACTGCAGTATTCTTCTCCGCAGCGAGAAGTTCTCATCGCCGGAAAGCGGCAGACATGTTCCTGCTGCCTGGATGCGTACTGTTGAAATATTGACCTGTGAATGGTATCCTCTATTATAATATCATAAAAACCTGGCTCCATACCAATTATCAGGTATTTATAGTACAACAATGTTGCCATATATTCCAAAAATAGTGTATAATTATAGAGTGCTTATGTACAAACCGTTCGGCTGTTATGAACGGCAGAGCTTGTTCGGATAATTCACACAGGAAGGGGAGATGGGATTGAAGGTACGCAAAGCCGTGATACCGGCAGCCGGAATGGGTACCAGGTTCCTGCCTGCCACAAAGGCCCAGCCGAAGGAGATGCTTCCCATAGTGGACAAGCCCACGATCCAGTACATAATAGAGGAAGCTGTCGCGTCAGGGGTCGAGGATATACTGATAGTCTCCGGACGTGGCAAGAGGGCTATCGAGGACCATTTCGACAAATCATATGAACTTGAGGACATCCTGAGACGAAAAGGTGAGGCAGAACTCCTGGAGCTTGTCCAAAGCATCTCAAACCTCGCCAATGCGAACTATGTAAGGCAGAAGGAACCGAAAGGGCTTGGACATGCCATATACTGCGCCCGGTCGTTCATAGGCGATGAGCCGTTCGCGATCCTGCTGGGTGATGATATCGTGGATTCATCAGTACCATGCCTGAAGCAGATGATAGATGTATACGAGGAATACGGCGCCACCGTGCTCGGGGTGCAGCAGGTCCCTGATTCTGAAGTATCGAAATACGGCATCATCAAAGGCGAACTGATAGGTGACCGCGTTTACAGAGTGGAGGATATGGTAGAGAAGCCCGACATTGAAAGCGCTCCTTCGAATGTAGCCATACTTGGAAGGTATATAGTCACGCCGGATTTGTTCACCTACCTGGAGAATGCGGCTCCGGGCAAGGGAGGGGAGATACAGCTTACGGACGCGCTCAGGGCGATGCTGGCGACCAGTCCGGTCTTCGCATATGATTTCATTGGCAAACGCTATGACGTAGGGAACAAGCTGGGTTTCCTCGAAGCTACCGTCGAATTTGCACTGAAAAGAGATGAACTCAGGGACGAATTCGCTGCTTACCTGAAAAACAGGCTGAATTCCCTGTAACGGAAAAACGCCGCGCCAAATATACCGCCGCTCATGAATAGAATATCGTACATATAGCAAATAATACCTGTAAAAGTATTACAGGTATTATTTTATGAGAAATAACGGGTATCTTTTAAAATTATTCGCAGCTCTTGCCATACTGATGCTTGCCGTGAATGCTGCGGTACTGCATTTCGGTTTCGGCATCCATATTTCTGACCTGGCGGATTTCATCGCC
>JAKOPX010000425.1 GCA_029778665.1 Bacillota bacterium
CCACCTGTAGTCTTCATAAGTCAGGACCACCTGTTCGGCCGGCTCCCATTTCTCATTTCCTGCTTCGTCTTTGATCTTCCTGGAGATCGTCTTGTCCCCTTCCCATGTAAAGCCGGGTATGCTTCCGGGCCTGAAGTCCTTCGCGCCCACCAGGCCGTCCACAAACAGGTACCCGGAATCATCAGTCACGCCGATGACCTCGACCTCTCCGGTACTTTCATCGACTATGGGAGCATTCCTCACCGGGTCGCCGTTTTCATCCCTTACATAGAACTCAACGTGGCCGTTCCTGACACTTATGCTGTCCGCCGAGGACTTTTCATCGAAAAGGCCTTCTTCCTTCCTGACGGTGACAGTCATCGTGAGTGAGGTGGTCCCCGGCTCCGACGGATTCACGGGGAAGCTGTGGTCCCTCGTGATCTCCTTCGGCTCAGGATCCTTGTCGCTGAACACTATTTCGTCCAGGTTCTCGCCTTCAAGGTAACCCTTCTCTGCTTCCGTGTCGTATGCACCCTTGAGGTCAAATACCGGCGTTACCTTTGTTTCCCTCGACGTCTTGCCGGAAACCTTGAACTTCATCTGCGCCTTTACTTCCTGGTTGACGAGGGCGCCTTCTATCGGGTTGCCATCCGCATCACACAGGACTATCTCCGGCGTGATCAGCGGGCTGTCGACCATCTCGACTGTGATTGTCTCGAAGGACCCGGCCTCATGCTCGTCCTCGGCATAAACTTTCAGCCTGAACTTGCCGATTTCCGGCAGCTTGTCCTCCGGGATTGTGAACGATACCTGCTGTCCGTTTGCCATCCTGATCTTCCTGCCGTCCGTCAGCGATACAAAATCTTCATCTCTTCCCCTGTTTTCGGTGTCAATGAATACCTCGTAATACAGGTAGTCGTCCCCGAGGTCGAAATCGTACGCACGGAACTTGAGTTCGAGGTCTCCTTCGCTCCTGCTGACCTTGCTGTTGTCCTGCGGATCGAGTATCGTGACATCCGGCGCGTGGTTCGCTATCTGGTACGCCTTGATGGCTGTATTGACGAACAGCTTGGTCTCGAAATCAGGATACCTCTTGCTGTTGTCGCGCTTATGACCGGTACCCGAATACGTTATGGTACCTTTCGTATATGTGTAGTAGTTGTTCATCGCGTCATCGTTGATCTTATCCTTGCCTGCCACGTACAGGTTGAACAGCGGGACGACCTCCGGGTCCTCGAGGTTCAGCTTGTACCACTGGAAGTGGGTCGCCGCGACCTCCATTTTGTCCGGGCCGCTGAATTCTCCGCCCTCCAGTATGAACGGGTACAGCGTGATCACGCTGGAGTTCACGGGCTTCACCTTTGTAGCGGTGTCCGGGTAAGTATTTATGGCCTGGTAGTGGCCTTTCGGGTCGTATTTCTTGATGTTGTCCCGGGCAGTTTTCCTGTGAGCCTCCAAAACATCGGTAGTGAACGCGCCCGAGGATTGGTTCAGGTTCGGATCACCGACAAGGCCGGCCGTCCAGATGCCGTTGAAGTCCCCCGCCCCGTCGGCACTGAACATCTGTCCGACGGCTGTCCCGAATTTCGCCGTCAGGTCGCGGTTATATGTAAAGTGGATAGTGTCATGGGTGAACATGACGCTCTGCTTCGTTTTTATGAAATCGTCCAGGAGTTCGACGGCAGCAGGTCCAAGGGCACCGCTGTAATCCCGGTTCATCCACTTCTCGTCCGTGTAGTTGTCGTTGAAGCCGAGGATCACCATGTCATAATTGCCGTTGAGCTCGATCTGCTTTTTTGAGGCCTTTTCATTGAATTCCTTTACGGTCATCTCTTCGACTTCGATCCTGTACTCACCTGGTCTTTCAGCGTAAGTGTGGCCGTAGTTTAATGCCTCATTTTTGAACTTGAGATTCAGGCTCAGGTTGCCGTGGCCATCGCTCTCGGTGTCCCAGACATTCGAGTTGTCAGAAACGACCTTATCAGGCTTTATCTGCAGCACCTTGACGGTGATTTGCTTTCCCTTGAGCCTGAACACGCTTTCAAACTCGTCCTTGGCATTCTGCTCATCCATGACGACGAGTTTCCAGAAAAACACGCCAGTAAGACCCTGCGGCATGTCATAGGTGATGGTGCCGCTCCTGCCGTTCTTTACCTTCAGCGTATACTTTACGCCGTCCCCGTCATCCTGGTAATAGACGACTTCCTTATCGTTATAAAGGCTGTCGTTGTTCCTGTCGATATAGAGGGCTACCTTGAGATCGGCATCTTCGTCGGTGTTGGGGTCATAAACCTTGAACCTGAAG
>JAKOPX010000426.1 GCA_029778665.1 Bacillota bacterium
GTGTTCGGACGATATCAATTCATTTGATATCGAGTTTGACACCGAAAACGAACTTGTTCTTTCGCAGGAAAAACAGCGACAGAACTTTATCGAGGCGTGGAATATGGGACTGTTCCGTGACGCTGACGGCACAATACCTCGCGAGATAACTACCAAGTTCCTCGAACTTATGAAACTCGGCAGGTATTCAGACATGATGGGCGTTGAAGACTTACAGCGTCAGACAGCTCAGAGAGAGAATACATTCTTCCTTAACGGCGTTATTCCACAGCGTGGTGAATATGACGACGACGACATTCATCTGTATGAGCACAAAAAGTTCATTCTTCAGATGAAATTCCGCATAATTCAGAGCAAGAATCCTGAGTATTGCGCTCGGTTCTTCGCACACATGAAAGAACACGAAGCGGCAATAGCTCAAAAACTCATTGCAAAACAACAAATTTTGGGAGGAGGACAGGGCGCAGCGATAGCTGCACCAGGTGATATATATGGCTAAGACTTTAAACGATGTCCTGCCAGAAATTCTTGCACGTGGTGACGCGCAAGAACAGCCAGAACCTGCAGAAAACGAAATTCTTCAGCCTGAAACACCTGAAACTCAGGCTGAAGAACAGGCTCCCGTTCAGGAGCCTAACGTAGAACAGAATGTTTCCACGGAAGACACGACCGCTGAGCAGGCAGTTTCGCAGCAGCCTACTGTTGAGCCGAATACGCTTGACGCTATCCTCACAGCAACTGAAGCGTATCAGAGGGCGCAGCAGGAAAACGCACAGCTTAAAGCAAGGATCGCTGAATTGGAAGCTGCCATGCAGCAGCAGTCGCAAGCTGCGGAAAATACTATCGTTGATGAAATGCTCGAACCGCCCGAATTCCCGCTCGACGGTTTTGAGTATCTCTCCGACGAAGAGCGGGCGCAGCGTCTGGCTGAGTATAACTCTGCGATGGCAGAGTATACAAAGAAACAGATACTGAAAGAAATCAGTCCCGCGATTCAGTATTTCCAGCAGCAGTCAAAATTAGCTGAATATGAAGCAACTCGAAATGCACTTGCTTCGTCTCCGGA
>JAKOPX010000427.1 GCA_029778665.1 Bacillota bacterium
GATGAAATAGTGATCCGCCCTGGCGAAGACAAGAAGTGCCTGGACTATTGTGCAGCTTGTGAATTCTGCAGCTATTACAAAGAAAAGGTGGTGCCAAACAGTGAACGAAAGTAAAGGACCTGAAATCCGGCTGCTTAATGCCAACGAAATTGATGTCCGCGTCCAGAGTGTAAGCAAGACAAGGAATGGAACCGTGGGCGCTGTCCTCCTTCTCTATAAAGACGCCCGTGTTGACATGAAGATCCTGGACGAAGTCTTCGGGATCTACGGGTGGAAAAGATCCCATGAACTGATTAACGGGAACCTATTCTGCACGATCAGCATTCGCGACAAAGAAACCGGCGAATGGGTATCAAAGCAGGATGTTGGTGTTGAAAGTAACACCGAAAAGGAAAAAGGCCAGGCTTCCGACGCATTCAAGCGGGCCGGTTTTAACATCGGTATCGGCCGCGAACTTTACACAGCACCCTTCATATGGGTTGAACTATCGGAAGACGAATACTACACGGAGAATGTCGGAGGAAAGGCAGTCATCCGCGTCAGGTCTGATGTCAGATTTACGGTGGCCGACATCAAGTATTCAGAAGATCGCGCGATCACTTCCCTGACATTGACCGATAAGAACGGGAATGTTCGATTTTCTACTGATGGCACAACAAAGGCACCCGCAGGCCGGACAAGCCGCGCTGGCGCGTCAAAATCTGCCGGTAATACAAATAAACCGCCGGAAGAAAATGCACCGGCCAGCGGCCAACAGGAAGCGCCTGGGGCCATGATCTGTCCTTCATGTGGTGGACCGATCAGCCAGGCTGAAAAGGAATATTCGATGAAGAAGTACGGCCAGGAACTGTGCAGAGCCTGCCAGAGAAAAGCGAAATAATGTGAGGTCAAATCTAAAGGGGGTGATCGCTTGTGGGTGAATCAAAAAGGTACTACTGGCTGAAACTGGACCGGAACTTCTTCAAAAGGCACGACATCCGGATCATCGAAGCCCTGGACCATGGCAAAGGCAAGGAATATGTACTCTTTTATCTGAAACTGCTGGTGGAAAGTATTGACCACGATGGCGCCCTTCGTTTCAGTCAAGCGATCCCCTACGATGAACAAATGCTTTCTGTTGTGACTAACACTGACCTGGAAATCGTAAGGCAGGCCATCGATATATTCAAACGTTATGGCTTAATGGAAATTGATGAAGACAAAACAATTATCATGACAGAACTTCCGAATATGGTCGGCAGCGAAGCCGACAGCACGGCCAGGGTCCGAAAATACAGGGAAAACATCAAAAATGCGTTACAATGTAACACCGATGAAACGAAAAGTAACGCCGAAGAAACTTCAAGTAACAAATCTGAAACACAGAGTAAGAGTAAGAGTAAGAGTAAGAGTAAGAGTAAGAAAAAGAGTAAAGAGAAAGAACAAGAGAAAGAGTCAGAACAGGATCTGTTCGATCGCTTCTGGGCCGTTTATCCGCGAAAGGTTGGTAAAAAGGACGCAGTCAAAGCCTGGAATAAGCTGAAACCCGATGAAACACTAACCCTTCAAATCATTGAAGGCGTTGAAAGGTGGAAGCTGTCAACCCAGTGGACCAAAGACGGCGGCCAATACATACCATACCCGGCAACATTCCTGAACGGTGAGCGGTGGAAAGACGAATGTGATATTGCCGTTACAAAGCCCAGAAGGAATGATCTTGATGAATTCTTCTGATGGGGGTGACACAGTGGACGATATTTACAGCATTATTCAAAGCATGGCCAAAAATGTTCAGGCCGCCAATATGGATGATGGCGATTATATAGGAGAAGATGGACTGCTGGTGTGTGGTAAATGCCACACACCGAAGCAGTACCGGCTGCAGCTTCCCGGTGATGAATCAAAAACCATAGTCGTTCCCATTACCTGCAAACATCGGCGGGATGAATTAAAGGCCGAAGAAGAACGCCTGGAACGTGAACAGTTCGAACGCCGTGTCAGAGAGATCCGGAAGATCGGTATCAGCGACGCTGAATTTGAAAGCTGGACCTTCGAAAATGACGACAGGAAGAACCCGAAGCTGTCCGACGCAATGAAGCGGTATGCTGATAACTTCCAGGAAATGAAGGAAAAGAAC
>JAKOPX010000428.1 GCA_029778665.1 Bacillota bacterium
AAATTCTCCCCTGGAGTTGAACGGAGGATAATGCAGCGCCGCTATTAAGGCATTGTTTGCGAAGGCCGGATCAGACGACATGTCCGAAAGCCCCTTCTGCAGCGACATCTCAAGCCTTTGCAGTTCCCTCCTGTAAATTTTCTCGTCCTCGGCGCCAAACCCCGCTTCTCCCGGCATTTCCCAGCCTCTCGTGCCGCAGATCGTGACGCCTTTGATGCTGAAGCTGTTGTTGTGCATGAAACTTATCGAAGTGAAGCCATTCCGGCTGATGAACTTCTCCATCTTGTTCATGGTCGTCCACCAGTAGTCATGGTTCCCCTTCGATATGATCTTCCTGCCCGGCAGTTCGTGGATGAACCGGAAATCCTCATGTGCCTGGTCAATATACGTAGCCCACGAAATATCCCCGGGCACGATGACATAATCGTCCTCCCCGACAACGGAGCACCAGTTCTCTTTCAGCCGGTCCATATAGTCGGCCCATCTCGGCCCGAACACATCCATGGGCTTGTCAACACTCAGTGCCAGATGAAGATCCGATATCGCAAACAGCGCCATAATCCATTCCTTTCTTTCCGGGGACAGTTCTTCATTTTGGGGGACAGTTCTCCACATCTCGCACCGGAGAACTCTCCTTCTTTTTGGGGACAGTTCTCCGCTTTCACTTTGAACAGGCGGCTCCGCCCTGTCCGGGCGCTCACATTTGCGAAGCATCTATCCTGGCGAACGACCCATTGGTCTACTGTCTGCCCCGTTACCTTGCCGAACGGAAAAATTCATACAGCTTCTCCGCCATCGACCTGCTTATGCCTTCCACTGCCTGAAAATCGTCCACGCCCGCCTGCCTCATTCGCGCTACTGATCCGAAATGCTTTAGCAGCGCCTTCTTACGCTTCGGTCCGATACCTTCCACTTCGTCGAGAATGGACCCGGTATACCTTTTTGCCCTCAGCATCCTGTTGTAGTCCAGCGCGAACCTGTGGGCCTCATCCTGGATCGCAGTGACAAGCCTCAGTGCGACGAGGTTACCGGCAAGGTCGAGCTCCTTTCCCGGAACCACAAGTCCGCGGGTCCTGTGCCTGTCGTCCTTGACCATACCGCATACCGGGATATCCACGTCGAGGTCCTTCATTACCTGCAATACTGCGTTGACATGGCCGATGCCGCCGTCGACCATGATCAGGTCGGGCAGTTTGCTGAACTTCCCCCGTTCCTTTTTATCGGGGCAGGATCCCATCGTCTCCGCTCCAGGCTCCCCTGTCAGCGTAACAGGCTTTCCTTCCTCGGGATCTGATCCGCCTGCCCCGGGAACATTTTCCCCTGTCCCGATCATTTCTTTCATTGCATGCTTCAGTCTCCTGTACAGGACTTCCTGCATGCTTGCATAGTCGTTCTGGGTATCAGTGGAACGTATCCTGAACCTCCTGTACTCCTTTTTCGCCGGCATCCCGTTTTCGAATACCACCATCGACGCTGCTATCTCTGAAGACCCGGTATTCGATATGTCATATGCCTCGATCCTTTCAGGCACTGCGTCAAGTCTCAGCATTTTCGCAAGTTCCTTCAGCCCTTCCTGCACTCCGTCCGCTTTCCTCATCTCTTCATTGAAGCGGTCCAGTTCGATCTGCGCGTTTTTGGCGACCATTTCGACCATGCGGGCCTTTTCACCTCTTTTGGGCACCCGTATATGGACCCTGCCGCCCCGCCTGGAACTCAGCCAGTCCTCAATGAGCTCCCTGTCCTCGACATCAGCGCCTATGATGATCTCCGGAGGTATCATATCCGCTGTACCGTAAAACTGCTTGAGGAACGATGACGCTGTCTCCGCCAGTTCTGCCGTCCCGCTGCCTTCGATAATGAAGAACCTTCTCCCCAGCAGTTTGCCGCCTCTTACAAAAAACACCTGGATGCAGGTGTCGGTCTTGCTTGCAGCAAATCCGACCACGTCCTGGTCGGATCCGGATACTGTAAAGACTTTTTGCTCCTGGGCGATGTTCCTCACGCTGAGCAGTTTGTTCCTCAGGGCGGCAGCCTGTTCGAAATCCAGCCTCTCTGCCGCTTCCTGCATCTGCTTCTCCAGCTTTTCGATAATCGCCTCCTGTTTCCCGTCAAGGAACGAACACACATCCCG
>JAKOPX010000061.1 GCA_029778665.1 Bacillota bacterium
CGTCCTGATCTGCGTGATCACTCGTTCCGGTTTGCATGACCACGTTGTTTTGCTTGCTGTGATTACATGTCTGGTCAGCTTTGCGATAAACACGACGCAAACGTGTCCCGACGCAGGCTTGATTTGCATCAGCCGCGCCGCACATGCAAAAAGAAGTTGGCTGAAATATGAGCAAATAATATTATTGCCGTTAATTGAACTTTCCTGCCGGTGCGATCCTTAACCTCAATAAAGTATTATAGCAAAGAAATATATTTTTTGCAAATGGGCGTGCAACACTGGTCTGATTGTGTCGATAATGGCAGAATACGCAAAACACAGCTGAAGTACAGACTTAGCAGCCTTAGCAGCCCATTTACGACCATCCATAGCATTAAGAATAGCCAGCTTCCGCGCTATAAAAACCAGATGATCAAATTTCCAACTAAAGTCCTTACAATACTATCTGTAAACAAAACCCGCTTTACATCATTGCGCGAAATCTTCACTCACGCCGCAAAATCTTCACTTACACAAATACAGCCTGCCTGTATCCAAAGCAAAATACATTATTCACCGCATACTTAGAAATAATACGAATATTGCATAGTTCACTGATAAAGGAGTGCTTACTGATGAAAATGTCAACGATGGACGGTAATCAGGCTGCAGCTTATGCCTCATATGCATTTACGGAAGTTGCGGCCATTTTTCCGATAACGCCCTCTTCGCCAATGGCCGAACTGGTCGATGAATGGGCTTCCCAGGGTAAAAAGAATATATTCGGCCAGGTGGTCAATGTTACCGAAATGCAGTCCGAAGCAGGCGCTGCAGGAGCCATGCACGGTTCGCTCCAGGCCGGTGCACTCACCACCACTTACACAGCCTCACAGGGTCTGTTGCTCATGATACCCAACCTGTACAAGATGGCCGGTGAGCTGCTGCCGGGGGTACTCCATGTATCTGCCCGGGCACTGGCTGCCCATGCCCTGTCAATATTCGGCGACCATCAGGATGTCATGGCCTGCCGTCAGACAGGGGCCGCTCTGCTCGCTTCCTCCAATGTTCAGGAAGTGATGGATCTGGGCTGTATCGCTCATCTGGCTTCCATCAGGTCCAGAATCCCGTTTATACACTTTTTCGATGGATTCAGAACATCCCACGAATTCCAGAAAATAAATGTAATAGACTACTCAGACCTGGCAGCGATCATCGATATGCAGGCGGTGAAGGATTTCAGAGACAGGGCACTGAACCCTGAGCATCCCGTTGTAAGGGGGACTGCACAGAATCCGGATATCTACTTCCAGGGCAGGGAAGCAGCAAACAGATTTTACGACAATGTGCCATCGACCGTCGAAGGATATATGAATGAAATCAGCCGGATAACAGGCAGACACTATCGCCTTTTCGACTATTACGGCGCACCTGATGCTGAATATGTGATTATAGCAATGGGCTCGGTTTGTGATACCATCGATGAAACGGTGGACTACCTCAATTCCGCCGGACGCAGGACAGGTGCCGTCAGAGTCAGGCTCTACAGGCCTTTTTCAGGAAAACACCTGCTGGATGTCATGCCCAAAACGGTAAAGAAAATAGCAGTGCTTGACCGTACAAAAGAACCCGGTGCTCCCGGCGAACCGCTTTATCTTGACGTCTGCAAAGCATATTATAGCCTGGAAGGGGAAAAGCCTGTCATCATCGGCGGAAGATACGGACTGGGATCAAAGGATACCCGCCCGTCCCAGATCGTCGCCGTATTCGACAACCTTGAATCCGACAGCCCTTCTTCCAAAATCTCAATTGCCTTTGGGAACCGCTTTTCATACTGTTCTGAGAGCTGCCTTGCCCGCTGGCGGGCCAAATCAGCAGAGGGTGCCAGCCAGATTTCCTTCAGCTGTGCGGCAAAAGCGTCCTTCTCCTTCTGTGATACATGAGCCAGAATATTCCGCATAAAATGCACCTTGCACCGCTGCCAGGA
>JAKOPX010000429.1 GCA_029778665.1 Bacillota bacterium
AGAAGCTCGTTCAGTCCCTTCAATATGTGGCTGCCCAACTGCGACGGAGATATGGAAAGCCCCGCTTCGTAGGAAGCCACTTCATCTTCCAGCCATCGAACGTCGCCTTCGTCGAACTTCCTGTCGCGGGCATATCTGAGCATGAGCTCTCCTTCTACGGAAGCCACGTAACACAGCGATATGAAGTTGTGCCTGTCCTGCCTTGTCTCCTTTTCCCGTTCGGCGAGCATCTCGAGCTGTCCTTCATAGTCGGCCCTTCCGCCTACGGGAGCTGTCGTCAGAAGCTCGGGCGCCAGCAGGAAGGCGTTCAGGACCGTGTCCGCATAGGATTTCGCTATCAAAGCCTGTATTTCTTTCGTAGATTCCGGGATATATCCTGCCATTCATATCACCCTTTGGGATTATATTTCGCCGGTGCCAAAACTATCCCGTCGATATCCGTTTCATTCATCGCTCTATCTCCATCCAATTATCTTCTTCGAGCAATCTTTCCTTCTCTTTTCTGTACATATGGTTTTTAATTACTCCCGTAATCAAGTTGGTAAAATCTCTGTCATGCTTGTAAATATCGGAATTGAAAAAGCTCCTGTCTACGGCATGCGGCAGTATGTTAAGGATCCTGTTTACTTCTTCGGCGTGATCCTTATGGACGAGCATGTTAAATTCCGATCCGTATATATTGTCATACGGGAAAGTCGAGTAAGCATACAGCGGAATTCCCATATCCAACAGGATTTCTATAGCCCGCTCGTATGCTTCCTTCATGCTCAATATCTTTCTGTCTCTTCCGTAATGCGCGCAGGCGTCTTCAAAAAACTCGTTGTCTATCTCAAGATCGACATAATCGTCAAATCCTATTCTGGAAAGGGTCATGGGGCGGTATATCTCAAAGAAGTATTTTTGATAGCGATCGGTTATCGTATTTTTGGAAGACAAACCTGATGCAATCCAGGTATCGTTATACACGTAATCAAACTTCCGATATTTCCTTCCCGCCAGATTGCGGGATATTTTCTTATTCAGGAATTTGGAGACT
>JAKOPX010000062.1 GCA_029778665.1 Bacillota bacterium
AGCTTGCCGCTGTCGATGATCGGCGAAAGGGCGTAAATAAATTTTTCCGCTTCTTCCTTCCCGCAATCCCGCTCATGCGTGAATCCGCCAAAAAGCTTTACGGCAAACAGGAAGTCCGGCGGCGTTTTTCTGTCCAGTCCCTGGAACAGCCTCATTCCGGGCATATGATAATAAGTGGTGTTTATCTCGACAAAACTGAAATGCTGTGAATAAAACTCCAGCATTTCGGACTGCCTGATCCCCGGCGGATAAAAGGGCCCGATCCAGTCCGTATATGAATATCCTGCAGTGCCGACCCGTATCATAGTTTTCCACTCACCTGAATTTTTTAAAGCGACGGAATTTCGCCCAAACTACTATTCAACATTAAATATATTATTTCCTTCCTGCACTTTTCCCGTTTGGTTGACAAAAAAGATGTATAAGGTATAATATTCATGTCGAGGTATTATGTACCTGTCGGACCTGATACCTTGGCTTAAGGAAACCATAAACGGGAGATAACCGATGAAGGTATTAAAAAAACTGTTGCTGGCCCTGTCAGTATCAGTGATCACGATTCTTGCAATAAGCGCTTCGGTTTCGGCAGCTTCCGAAAAGATCGGTGTCGTGACCGGGTCTGTCGTAAATTTCAGGAAGGAACCTGACCTTTCGTCAAAAATCCTTTTCAAGCTGAAAGAAGGCGCAAAAGTTACTGTCATCGACAGCAAGGGCGACTGGTACCGTGTTGTTTACAATGACACTTATGGCTGGATGCACAGAGACTGGCTGAAGGTCAGCGAAAAGAGCATCGCGACAGGCACCGTGACCGGCACTGTCGTAAATGTGAGGAGCAAGCCGAATACCAGTTCAGAAGTGCTTGCACAGTTCAAAAAAGGGGCAAAAGTGGAGATATTCGAAAAATCAGGCAACTGGTACCGCGTGTCGATAGGTGAAGACAGGTACGGCTGGATGAGCGCCGACTGGGTGAAGGTAAAGGAAACGGTTTCAAGAGGCCAGGCAGACAGGACAGGCACGAATAATACGGACAAAAACGTTGATAAAGCCGCAGAAAGTACCGACGAACCCGAAGCACCCATGGATGCGGATACCGCTGTAGCCGGCGAAACTGCAGATGCAGACGGAGCAGACAGCACTGCTGAAGATGGTGAAAGCAGCAACGTTGCCGGAGAGGACAAGGCAGACAGGCAGGCAATCGTCGAGTACGCAAAAACGCTTCTCGGGGTCAAATACGTCTATGGCGGTGAGACGCCTAAAGGATTTGACTGTTCAGGATTTGTCCAATATGTTTTCAAGCATTTCGGCATAAGCATCGAAAGGACCTCCAGGGATCAGGCCAGGGGAGGAAAACCTGTCAAGAAATCAGAACTGAAACCTGGCGATCTGGTGTTTTTTGACACGAATGATAGTAATGGCAAGCTGAACGATATCAGCCACGTAGGTATATATATCGGAGACGGCAAGTTCATACATGCTTCCACGTATGAACACAAAAAAATAGTAATCGAAAGTCTCAGCAGTTCATATTACAGCAAAAGGTACATGTGCGCCAGGGATTATATATCCAGGTAGCATCCGGATTTCGACCAAAGCATGAAAAACGTCTTAAGCAATGGGAAATGAAAGTGGAACGAAAATGATATGAAGATAAGGGAACCTGCCCTGCAACAAAAATGAGGGCAGGTTTTTTAGTGTCTGTTCCCGCCGGAAACATGGAAATAATTAACAAACCGGCAGCTTCGTTGTATAATATTTGCAAAAGATGTCGGTAAAAGAAAAGTGTCGGTATGGGTCTCATCTACAGGCGACCGGTCGTATCTTTCTGTATAATGATGATCACAGGCATAACAGCAGCCTTTTTGTCGGGTTCCGTGGCAGTCGTCATCGGCCTTTTTGCCCTGTTTTCTGCAATTCTTTTCACTTCCGCGACTGTGCGCAGGAAAGGGATGGCCGTGCCTTGCCTGATGCTCGCCTTTTTTCTGCTGGGCGCCGCAGAGTTCATGGCTGCGGATCACAAGCGGATCAGCAGCTTTAAGGGTTTTTACGATGAAGATGTCGTCATACGCGGAGTCGTCGTATCCGAACCGGAAGTAAAAGGGCGGAAGGTCTCATGCGTAGTCCGGGCAGAAGGTATAAAAAAGGCCGGGGAGGTCGATTTTGCTGTAACGGACGGCAAAGTCATGCTGAGTACCCTTTTCGACGGGAATGGTGTATTGTTTGACTACGGGAGCACTGTAATTTTCGAAGGCAGGCTGACAGCGCCTGGAGGGGCAAGGAATCCCGGAGGGTTCGATCATAACATGTACCTCGCACAGAAGGGAGCGGGCGCGTCCGTATTTGCTTATCCGTACGCCATAACGGCGGGGGAAAGGACCGGGGGCAATTTTTTCGTCAGGCTGGGACTCCTTATCAGGAAAAGGATCGTGCACGTCATCGAAAGATCGCTCCCGCGGCAGCAGGCCGGATTATTGAACGGGATGCTGATCGGATACAGGGGAGGACTGACTGATGAAGTGAAAGAGGCTTTCAGCGATGCAGGGTTACTGCACGTGATGGCAGTTTCAGGTGCCAATGTCGCCTTCCTTGCGGCTCCGCTTTCCTTTTTGCTCAGGCTCCTAAGGATCCGCAGAAGGGCGTCGAACCTGGTAATAATTGCATTCCTCAATCTTTTTGCCTGTGTCGCCGGATTCGAGCCATCGGTGCTCAGAGCTGTGTCCATGGCCTGCGTGCTTTTGCTGGGAGCCGTTATTTACCGGGAACCGGATGTATACACGACGATCGCGGTTTCATGCATCATAATGCTGCTGATAAGCCCGTACATGCTGTTCAATATAGGTTTCCAGCTGTCTTATGCGGCAACGCTCGGTATTGTGATGCTGTACGGCAATATAAGCAGGGCGATGCGATGCCGTTTCATACCGAAGCAGGCCGCTGAAGTGATCGCTGCGACGCTGGCTGCCCAGATCGGTGTTTTTCCGATATCGCTCATCCATTTCAACAAGGTTTCCGTCATCTCACTGCTGCCAAACCTGCTGGCAGCGCCGCTGCTCGGCATCATAACCGTCCTTGGGGCGATCATGGCTGTCCTGGGACAGTTCAGCATCACATTGTCTGTGCTTGTGGGATACGTGACCAATATTTTGCTGAGTCTGGTACTGTATATTACCAAATGGTCTGCCTCGATACCATGGGCAACTGTCGTTATGGCCACTCCGCCACTGGCTGCAGTGATCGCCTATTATCCGGCAGTCTGGTTCCTGCTCTGGTATGCACCTATTAAGGGCATAAGACTGAAACTGAAGCACATATCGGCGATATTGCTTCTTTTATCGGCAGTCTGCCTTTTATATGCCGTCAGGCCGGCCTGCCTTGAGGTGGTGTTTATTGATGTGGGGCAGGGGGACAGCACGTTCATCAGGACTGTCGGCGGCAGTAAGGTACTTATTGACGGAGGAGGGAGCAATAACCCGGATTCGGATTCGCGAGTCGGTGAACTTACGGTGGTTCCTTTTCTGCTGGACAGCGGGACAGCATCCCTTGACGCGGTCATAGCTACCCATGCCCATTCCGACCATATACAGGGGCTTGCAGATGTAATAGAGTTTCTTACAGTCAAACGGCTCATCA
>JAKOPX010000063.1 GCA_029778665.1 Bacillota bacterium
GACTATGCATCTCTATGCTGCGTTCCGCTTATGTTTGCTCCATTTCACCATGTCGCCGGCATCCCTCATATCGGTCACGGGCGCAGGGTGCGCGGTACCGGGGACATTCCTTGCAAATGGTCCGGCGTATTGATAAAATCAAGAAAAGCACCTGGGAAGGTATGAAAACATGGCAGCAAAAGACCCGTATGCCGGGAATGAAAAAATACTCTGGAAATCCATAAAAGAGAATAAAATAGGCAGGCTCTACCTCTTCTTCGGCCCGGAGGGATACCTCATAAGGAATTACTGCGCGGAGATGGAGAAGAAGCTGCTGGCCGAGGAGTTCAGGCTCCTCAACAAGGCAGTACTGGACGGAAAGGTCATGCCGGCGCAGATAATTGAGAACTGCCAGACATATCCCGTCTTCAGTGACAGGAGGCTGGTCATCGTTCGGGATTCAGGCCTCTTCAGGTCCGGGAGGAAAGGCGACGCTGCCGGCGACACCGACCCGGATGGAGGAAAGAAGGCCAGGGGCACCGGAAAGGGAAAAGGGGGAGACGAACTTTCGGGTTTCCTGCAGGACCTGCCTGAGCACGTCTGCCTTGTTTTCATCGAGAAGGAGATCGACAGGAGATCGAAATATGTCGGGCTGGCGGAAAAACACGGGCTCGTGGTGCAGTTTGATTTCAGGAAACCCGATGAACTGACCGGATGGGTGATCAGGAAACTGAGGGAGATGAAGCATGACGCGTCACCGCGGACAGCGTCGATGATAGTGGATTACTGCGAGCCTTCTATGGACGACGTACTCAACGAACTTAAGAAGCTGTGCGCCTACGCCGGGGAGAGAAAGATGATAAATGAAGAAGATGTGGCAAAGGTCTGCACGAGATCGATAAAAAGCAGGGTCTTCGACCTTACCGATGCCCTTGCGGCAAAGCAGAGCCGCGCCGCACTTTCGATCCTCAATGATATGGCGGCGCTGAAAGAGCCCATGCCGAGGATCACGTTCATGATAGCCCGGCAGTTCAGGCAGCTGATCCAGGCCAAACTGATGGTACAGGAGGGCGCAGGCAGGAACGAAATAGCTTCATTTTTCAAGGTCCCGCCA
>JAKOPX010000064.1 GCA_029778665.1 Bacillota bacterium
AATGACGGAAGACATAGTTACAGCCGGCACGATGATAGATGACATGGATAAGTTCAAGGAAAAAGTGCTCAACAGTATGGAGAACATCTCGGCTGTTTCAGAACAGGTCTCGGCATCGACACAGGAAGTGTCAGCATCGACCGAAGAGCAGCTTGCATCCATCGAGGAACTGAACAACATGGCTGCGAAGATAAAGAAGCTTGCCGACGATCTGAAAGCCCGGATGGACAGGTTTACCATCTGACAACGTTACAGCACTTTGAAGACATAAAAAACACAGATGCCGATGCATCTGTGTTTTTTATTCTGGTGCGTCTGCGTTTTATTTTATCTCAGGATCTTACGTTCTGTTGCCTGGGGATCTACAAATACCTTGATAAGGTCCTTGTTTGTCCTGAGTTCATGGAGAGCCTGTTCGAGCTCTTCCAGCGGTACGATCATCGAGAACATCGGGGTAGGATCTATACGCTTGTATTTGAGCAATGTCAGAACGTCACCCCAGTCGTTTCCGATGCCTGCGCATGAACCGCTGACCTTTTTCTCGCCAAGGACGAATTCGTAAGGTGAGAAGCATGCCTTCTGGTCCGGCGGGCATATTCCGAATGCCTCGACCTTGCCGCCCCTTCTGACCATGTTGAAAGCCTGTTCATATGTCTCGGGGGTTCCGACGGACTCCAGGACATAATCGGCTCCAACGCCTCCGGTGAGTTTTTTGACTTCCGCAACCGGATCGTCCACTTCGTTGATGTTTATCGTGTAGTCAGCACCAAGCTGTTTAGCCAGCCTGAGTTTTGATTCGCTTCTGCCGATCACGATGACGGGGGCTGCGCCGCGCAGTTTGGCAAGGGCTCCGTGCAGGATGCCGAGACCAGTACCGATGATAACGACGCTTGAAGCGATCGAGATGTCCATTTTCTTTGCGGCCTGCATTACCGCAGTAAGGGGTTCGACGAATGCTGCCGACAGTGCGTCGACTTCGTCAGGTATGAGGTAGCAGTTCTTCCAAGGCGCCTTTACATACTCGGCAAATGCACCGTCGGTGTGGATACCGAGCTGCGTGAAGGTCTCGCAGAGAAGGGCGTCGCCTCTGCGGCAATAGTAGCAGGTACCACAGGGGAGGCATATGTCGACTGCGACCCTGTCACCCTTTTTCAGTCCCTTTGCATTGCTGCCCACTTCTTCTATGACTCCCACGAATTCGTGCCCTGAAATCATCGGAAGGAATTCGGAGGCATATTCTCCTTTGTATATTTTCCAGTCGGTACCGCATATACCGCACATGGAAACCTTAATAAGCACTTCATCAGGAGTTATCTCAGGCACCGGGACCTGTTTCAGGACCATTTTGCCCGGGGCTTCGATTACCTGCGCTCTCATCATTCTTGCCATGTGTGTGTGACCTCCGTTTCATCAAAATATGCAGACTGTCTTGCGTCGATCCTGCAGCTTATTTTACGTCTTTGCCCTGGAACAGTTTGTCCTGACGGCCTTCGTACGGAGCATGGATCAGGAGCGGCTTGAGGTATGCAACTGTCTTCACTACGCCGTCCATACGGCTCATCGTGACGTCTTCGTGCTCGTAGCTGAGTACGTAATTGTATCCTACCATGGCCAGTTCGGTGATGACCTTCTTCCACGGCACGCTGCCCCATCCGGGTATCCTGAACCTGTATGCACGGTCGAGCCTCTGCCATTCTCCTGCCATCAGTATTCCGCCGACCGGGAGGTTATGTTCGACGATCTCTCCGTCTTTTGCATGTACGTGGAATATCCTGTCTCCGAGCCTGTCTATGAAGTTTTCTACCCTGAGACCGAGATAAATCAGGTTGGCGGGGTCAAGGTTGAACCCGAGGCAAGGATGATAGTCAACGAGTTTGAGAGCTTTTTCTGCTGTATGGATGTCATAGATGAAGTTGTTCGGATGCGGTTCAACAGCAAATTTGACGCCATATTCCCTGAACTTGTCGAGAATGGGGACAAAGAGTTCAACAAATTCCTTTTCGATGTCGGCCCAACCCTGGGCATAGGGGAACGGGAAGTACCTGCCGAAGTTCGTTACGCCTGTGAATCCGTTGACTACGGGAACTTCCAGGGCGTTTGCAGCCTGCGCTGTCCTGAGCAGGCTCTCGGTCCCGAATCTTATCTTTTCTTCTTTGGTACCCTTGTAAATGGTGTCTGTGTCAACGCCGTGAGGGCCGAGGATCAGGAGGGAATCTGCGTGATTGCTCAGTGCAGATATGGTCAGGCCGTAACTCTCGACCATCTTTTTGATTTTTTTGGCGTTGTCGCCCTTGAGGACTTCTCTGGGCTCGAACTGTCCGTTGCCTTCATAGGCCGGGATTTCGAGCGCTTCATAACCATGTTCTGCTGCAAGCTTTGCTACTTCTTCGAGCGGCTTCTCGGTGAAGTTTGCTGTAAAGAACCCTAGTTTCATTTGTTCAGCCTCCGTTTCATGATGTATATGGATTTAGCATTGCCTTAATATGCTATGTTTATTTTAACCCGAAATTGTTGAAATGTCAATGAAAATGCATATAATAAAAGGTAGTGTGTGTAAAAATGTTGTTTTTTGTTTTTTCGGACTTGAAATCACAAGCCGCATGTGATATTGTTATTATGATGTTATAACGAGGCGGTTAAGTTTCCTCACTTGCATTGCACTCGCCTCGTTGAAACGCGCAGGGAAAGGAAAAATTTCTACAATAGAAGTTTTTCTTTGATGCGTTATAACATGTGCAGCACATTTTAACAGAGGAGGCAATCTTTATGGATTACAAAAAAACACTTCTATCGCCTATCAAAATAGGTAACAGAATAAGCCCGAACCGTTTTTTCATCCAGGCAATGGAATGTACCGATGCTGACGCAGAAGGCAATCCTACCGACCTGACTTACAAACGGTATGAAAACCTTTTCCGCGGTGAAGCGGGAGTCATTACGCTGGAAGCCATCTCGATCACTGATAAAAGCAGATCGAGACAGAATCAGCTTCTGATCATGCCCCAGAACGAAAAGCCGCTTGCGCAGTTCGTCAAAAGGCTGAAAGAAGTCAATCCGAATGCTCTGTTCATTTTCCAGCTTACGCATTCCGGCGAGCTCAGCCATCCCGGATTTTCACGCAGAGTATGTGTCAAGCCGCTGCCGGGCTATGGCGGAGACGTGCTCACGGAAGAAGAAGTGGACAAGATCATGGATGATTTCGTAATGGCTGCAAAGATAGCACACGCTGTTGGAGCCGACGGCATAGACATGAAGCTTTGCCACGGATACCTGGGCTCGCAGATACTGCGCCCGTACAATGACCGCAAGTGGAAATACGGCGGACCGTGGGAAAACAGGCGCCAGTTCGCGTTTGACCTGTATGAAAGGATACAGAAGGAAGTCAACGACAAGAACTTCCTCATAGGTTCGAAGATATCGGCATGGGAAGGATTCCCGGGCGGTTTCGGCACAGCGGGTCCGGACACTCCGGTAATGGATCTCACGGAGCCCATCGATCTCATAAAAGGCCTCGAGGAAAGAGGAGCGTCGTACTTCGTACAGTCGGCAGGAAGCCCGTCGATAACGATCAGCCTTACTCAGGCGGACAAAAAGTCTCCTTATTTCGCATACCTGCACATGGGATTTGCCAAGATATTCAAGGAAAACCTGAAGCCTGAGACAGTAGTTATCGGATCCAACTACTCGGTATTCCGCAACGGAAAGAACAGGCTGCTTGCAGTAACACCTGAAGAAAGCTCACTGCTTACATTCGGTGCAAGCAACATAGAAAAGGGATATGTGGACATGATAGCCCTGGGACGCCAGTCCTTCGCAGATCCGCTGCTCCCGCTCAAGCTCAGGGAAGGCAGGGAGGACGAGATAAATTACTGCACGGTCTGCGACAACTGCCTTGAACTTCTCATACAGCAGAGCCCGATAGGTTGCTGCACCTTCAATAAATACTATACTGACGTTCTTATCCAGACCAGGAAAGAGAAAGGCAGACTGAAGCAGGATCACACCTGATGGTCACAGCAGCATCCGGCTGCGGCAGAAGTGCATAAACATGACGTGATTACCCCTTATTCATAATCATATGTTTTGCTCCTGTTTCAGCTGAGAGGAGCCATACGGCTGTTACGTATGGCTCCCCTTTTTAAATTCGTCCGTATTGCGGCAAAATCATACTGTATTGGCTCAAATAATCTTATAAGTTGTAATAACAAGTATAGGTATTAAATGATTTAAAAGCATAATTTGCAGTAAAAGGACCATTTTTTGCGCAAATCACTGATGTTGATATGAAACTGAAAATGCCCGTTTATGTGAAAATAATTTTTGTAATTGTTGATATAATGTCCGAAGTCTGATATAATGCTCAATAGCGTAAGTAAAAATTTCAGCGGCCGGCTGAAACCGGGAGGCGGCATCTTATGGTAATTACAGTGACGATAAATCCGGCAATGGATATCGTGATGAAACTGGATAATTTCCGTCTGAACGTAACGAACAGGATCAGGGAAAAATTCATGTGTGTAGGCGGCAAAGGCACCCATGTTTCCATAAACCTCAGCCTGCTTGGAGTCAGGAATACTGCAACAGGAGTGGTGATGGGCACCACAGGTGAAGAAATACTCAGGCAGCTGTCAGGATACGATATCGATGTGAAATTTTTGAAACTGGATGAGGGGAATTCCAGGACCAATTATGTCATAACTGATTCTGAGGGCAATTGCACCCTGATTTCAGAGAAAGGGCAGCCGATGGAGGACGATGTGGCAGAGAAATTTTTGGCACATTATTCCGATCTGGTCGGTTGCGGCGACCTGGTAGTCATTTCAGGCGATGCTTCGAACCTGAAGGGGACCGGCCTGCAGGACAGGCTTATAGGTATTGCTGTTTCCAGGGGAGCGCGCTTTTGCCTCGACGCCAGCGGCATATACCTTGAGAACGGTATCGGAAAAAAGCCGTTTCTTGTGAAGCCGAACCTCGATGAACTTGGATCCCTTTTCGGAAGCGAGTTGAAAACTGAAGATGAGATAGTTGCAGCGATGAAAAAGGTCCGGGAAAACGGGGCGGAGAACGTCGTGGCATCCTGCGGAGGAGAAGGCAGTTATGCATTGATCGGCGACAGGCTGTACCGCGTGGTGTCACCGACTGTGGAAGTCAAAAACACTGTAGGCTGCGGTGATGCGCTGCTTTCCGGCATTATCGCAGGATTCGAGATGAAGCTGCCGGCGGAGGAGATCCTGAAAAAGGCTACAGCCGTTGCTGCGGCTACTGCAATGGATGAGTCAACTGTCGGGTTCGACCCGCTTGTTGCTGCAAAACTCGAAGCTGAAGTGACAGTAATTCAACTGGAACTCTGACAGGCTCCTGACTACTTGGATTCTACGGATTATTCGTTGAGAGGATTCATCGGCGATTGGATACAACATGGCCCGACGTATCCGGGTGCGGCAGCAAGATCGGGTTCTGCAGCCGCAATGTCCGGGACATACGCCGGGCGGCATCAAAAGGAGGGGCATTATGGCTATTTTATATTATGAAGAACGAAAAAAACTGGCAAAAACGATGAAGCTGCTGTGGGACAGGAAGCTCACCAATGCAGCCGGAGGAAATGCCGCTATGCGCGTCGCGGAAAACAGGATCATCATAACTCCGTCGATGATGTCTGAACACAGGCATTGCGAGATAGACGCGGAAGACATCCTGGTATGTGATTATGACCTGAACATAATCGAGGGTACGGGAGTGCTTTCGAGAGAAAGCAAAATGCATGCGATGCTCCTTGCGAACATACCGGAGATAGGAGCGGTGATCCATGCCCATCCGGAGTATACGATGGTATTTGCAGCCGCAGCGAAACCCATTCCCTCGGTGACAGAAGCCACACAGAAAATGGGTGATTGCCAGCTGATCGAGCAGGCCAAGGCATATTCTGAAGATCTTGCTGAAAATGTGTACAAATTTTTCAAGGACAAGCGCGAATTACTGAAAAAAACCGGGCTTTGCGGTATTCTTCCGCTGCATGG
>JAKOPX010000430.1 GCA_029778665.1 Bacillota bacterium
CGTGTTCCCCGGTCTGACCCGCGGGATGGGTTATTCCATACTTCCCATGCTGTGCACGCTGATAGGCGCCTGCCTGTTGAGGATCGTCTGGCTGGCTACTTTTTTCACGTGGTACCGTTCGGTGTTCATGCTTTTCGTCTGCTACCCCATCACCTGGTCACTGGCTGGGCTCGGCCAGGTTGCAAGTTTCTTCTATGCCCGAAACAGGATACGGAAACGGACAGCAGCGGAGGCTGAGGCAGCGTCATCAGGAAGCTGAGGCAGCGCCGTCACGATGGCAGGAAACGTTAAAACCGGTCAAAAAATTGCAGGCTTCATGATTGACAAATCCGATATTTTGGATAAAATTGTACTAAACATGATAGTTTAGGGTTTGGCAGATATCTTGCTGCTATTTTTGGCTCAGTGAATTTTGCCCAAATATACAGGATACGGGGGAACGCATATGGGAAGTGTTGGTGCAAAATCAGGTAAGATACGTGCATTTCTTGCAAGGAAAGGAATAGTGATTTCAGGACGTCTCTATGCCATAGATGCCATGAGTGCCATGGCACAGGGCCTGTTCTGTTCACTTCTGATAGGCACGATACTGAATACGATAGGTACCCAGACCGGGCTGGCCTTTTTAAACGATATAGGCGGATTTGCCACCAAAATGTCCGGCCCTGCCATGGCTGTTGCTATAGGCTATGCTTTGAAGTGTCCGCCGCTGGTGCTCTTTTCGCTGGCTGCAGTCGGACAATCCGCAAATGAGCTTGGAGGTGCCGGAGGTCCGCTGGCAGTCCTTATAATAGCGATTATTGCCGCGGAGATCGGCAAGGCGGTTTCGAAAGAAACGAAGGTCGATATCCTGGTCACTCCGCTGGTTACCATATTCGCCGGGGTAGGCGTTTCTGCGCTGATCGCGCCTCCTATCGGAGCTGCGGCAAGTTCCATAGGACAGGTCATAATGTGGGCAACCGAGCAGCAGCCGTTCATCATGGGCATCCTGGTATCGGTCATTGTAGGGATGGTACTGACACTTCCCATCAGCAGCGCTGCAATATGCCATATGCTGGGTTTGACCGGGCTGGCCGGCGGTGCCGCCCTGGCTGGTTGCTGCGCCAATATGGTGGGATTCGCTGTCATATCCTTCCGGGAAAACCGCTGGGGCGGACTGGTTTCCCAGGGACTTGGGACATCGATGCTCCAGATGGGCAATATAGTCCGGAATCCGAAGATCTGGATACCTGCTATTTTGGCCAGCGCTGTCACAGGCCCGGTATCAACGGTCGTATTCAGACTGGAAATGAACGGACCGGCAGTAGCCTCCGGCATGGGGACCTGCGGTCTTGTCGGACCGATAGGAGTATATACGGGATGGATCAATGAAATCGCAGCCGGCACGAAAGCTGCGATCACAGCGTTCGACTGGTTCGCGCTGATAATGATAAGTATCGTGCTTCCCGCTGTCCTAAGCTGGATATTCGGGCTGATCTGCCGGAAGATCGGCTGGATAAAGGAAGGCGACCTGAAACTGGAGAACTGACGGCCCGAAAAACGAAAATCCGGAAGTCGGTCTGACTGTCAGAAGGAGAAACCGATTGCATGGGGCGATTATCCGGGGATGTCCTGACTTTCAGTAAGGCCATCCCCGTTTATGATGTCCAGCTATCCTGAAACAGGATCGTTTTTTATGTCTGTATTATTGTCTATGTATTTTTTCAGGAAATCCAGTATCTCCATGGTGCAGTCGACTATGCGGTTGTGCTTGTAGTGCCGGTTCGTGGAGAAGTACCTGAAATATTCCCAGGGGTCTTTTACCTGTGGGCCCCAGTCCCAGAGACCGTCCGCATTCCTGCATGACAGCAGCCATTCCACCGCGTCGGAAAGGAACAGCGCTGAACCTTTGAACTGGTTTATATAGTTAAATGAATACATCCATCGTCTTGTCTTTTCATAGACGAAATTGTCAGGTAGCTTCGCGGGGCAGTTTTCCCAGAAATACCCGTGGTAATAGGCGTGCCTGCCGTGGTGGAGGAGCATCGCATGCTCAAGCTTTGGGGGGACATTCTCGCGGCGCTTGAGCAGCAGCCCGAACTGCATCGGGACGAGCCTTTTCTCGCGCGTTCCGAATACCTCATGCTGGACGTCACGCTCGCGTTCATAGCTGTATTCGCCGTCCTCATAAGCGCGGTTAACTATGTACATCCACTCGCTGTATGTCCTGTCGCACAGCTCATTATAAGGTTTGATCGATTCTATCGTCTCGCAGATGACAGCCGTCTGCCACGGTATTGCCCGTTCGTTCTTGTCGTACAGCTTTTCGCGGCTGGTGCCCCTCAGGAAGTCCTGGAGGTATTCATAAGCGTTGAAGAGTATATCCCGGTCATCGATGGTAAGGCCAATGTAAAGGCAGCGGTTGATCGCGACCCCATCCGCCGTATTCATCCTGCTCGCGCCAAAGTTCCTCTACGATGTCGCTTCTTAGAAATGCAGGGCGAAGGCTGCTGAGTTCCGGATCATCATACGGCCTGTCCAGCAGGTGGAACAGGATCTTGTACCTGACTGCCGGGTATTCGCAGAATTCATACAGCCTCATCGCCATTTCAGTGAATTCTTTCCTGCTCAGCATCAGCGGACCTCTCGACATGTTTCCTGTATGTTGGTTGAATATACCTATATTATAACACTCACTTGCACATTTTGTTATCTGCTTACCACCATCCATGTGCCTTCTGCGCACGGAGAGGATTCAGGGGCGTTGAGCATTCCGTTTTCAATGCATTTTTCTATAGCATCAGTATATCCGAGCACAGGTCCTCGGCTTCATACGAACTGCCGCACCGCGAGTATGCAAAGCTGTAAAGCCTGTCAAGAAACTTCCTGCTGTCCAGCATCCTGTCCAGTTCGACATGTTCCATACCGTTCTGTTTTCCCTTAAATCATTCATGAATGATTTCATATATATAGTCGGCGGAAAGTCAGTCCTGTTAGCAACATTTTATAACAAAACCTGCTGAAATTAAAATCAGCCCGATTTATACAACGGGCTGACCATATAAAGCAAAATATGCGTATCGAATAATAACAGATGATGGAGGCAATCAGTCAACAGATAAATTCAATTATCAATTATCACTAAACCAAACATCAATAAGCAATGTTCCGGGAAAGAATACTGCTGTTACAGCGACAGTATCGTGCTCAGCTCCAGCATATCCCTGGGTATTTCCTTTCTGGTCTCCAGTGCCTCCTCAATATCGATGCCGACTACTTCGCCGGCCTTCACTGCGATGATCTGGTTGTAGATCCCATTAGCCAGCAATTCCGTAGCTTTGGCGCCCATGACGCTTGCCATGACTCTGTCGCGCACCGTTGGGCTTCCGCCGCGCTGTATGTGCCCAAGTATTGTGGCCCTTGTTTCGATCCCGGTGATCTCTTCTATTTTCTCTGCCAGGTTTACCGCTCCGCCGACCCCTTCGGCAACTATCACGATGTAATGCTTTTTCCCCCTGTTCCTGCCTTCGAGTATCGGCTTTATGATATCCTTGTTGAAATCAAAGGGCCTTTCCGGCAGTATCACCACTTCCGCACCGCTGGCGATCCCGACATTCAGGGCTATATATCCCGCATGCCTGCCCATGACTTCGAGGACACTGCAGCGTTCGTGCGAATATGCCGTGTCCCTGATCTTGTCGAGAGCGTCCTGGACCGTATTGAGGCAGGTATCATACCCTATGGTATATTCGGAACACCCGATGTCGTTGTCTATGGTGCCGGGTATCCCTATTACCTTCATGCCGCGCCTTGCCAGGTCCCTGGCACCCTTGAAGGAACCGTCCCCGCCGATCACCACGATAGCATCGATCCCGAATACCTGTGCCATCGATATAGCTTTCTGCAAGCCTTCTTCAGTTTTGAATGCCGGGCAGCGGACTGTCTTGAGGATGGTCCCGCCCTTGTGGATGATATCAGAAACGCTCCTTAAGTCCATTTCAAATATGTCGCCGTTGATAAGGCCGTTGTAGCCCCTGTATATGCCCATCACCTTGAAGCCGTGGTATATGCCTGTCCTGACAACTGCCCTTATGGCGGCGTTCATGCCTGGTGCGTCTCCGCCGCTGGTCAGCACGCCTATGGTTTTTATATCGCTCATAAAACAACCTCCCTGTGTAAACGTTCCTGTCTTGCGACTCAGAACAATATATCGTAGGACAAACTGTCGGATCGACCCATGTCCATATATGTTTCTACATACAGATTATCAGAATCAGATGCCCTGTCAAGTGAAAAAGGACAGAAAAAAAGCCCGGATTTACCGGGCGGTTTGTGCAATCCGGAAGTGCGCCGGATAACAGATGGCAGTTCTGCCAAATGCGGGTGCAATCTGCAGATACTGATATTCCGATACTGGCTGAAAGCACTGTTTCGTCACACAACTGTCAGGACTGCTTTCAGCAGGCTCTCAGGCCTGGAATCCGGGCCGACGAGTATCTCGAATTCGCCCGGCTCCACCACCTGGTTTTCATTTTCATCTATTATATAAAGCTCTCTGACCGGGAGCCGGAACTCCACCGTTTTGGTCTCTCCGCTCCTGATCTCCGTTTTCACAAACCCCTTAAGCTGCCTTACGGGTGTGACAACGGAACTTACGACATCGTTCACATAGAGCTGTACGGTTTCCTTGCCGTCGTACGGACCATTATTGGTCACGTCGACGTAAACGGTGACTGTGTCATCGGCAGTGCAGGTGGTGTGCGACAGCCGCAGGTTGGAATATTCATAGCGGCTGAAGGAAAGCCCGTAGCCGAAGCTGTACAGGGGC
>JAKOPX010000431.1 GCA_029778665.1 Bacillota bacterium
TCGGCTCAGCTTCGAAGCTGTCGGCTTCTATTTCAGGCCCCAGGAGTTCCGTGGAAAATGCAATCAGGGGCATATACGGGGTCAGGTATGTTGAAGCCGTATCGAGCAGGGACAGCGAAACGACGACATACATTATCGAATCAGACAGGGATATCGATATCAGGAAACCGCTGTTCTTTGCCATGGCAAAGCTGGGTTACCCCATAATCGAACTTAAGAGCCTCAGCATGAGCCTGGAGGATATATTCCTGCAGATCGTGACAGAGGAAAAGGAGGTCGGCTGACATATGAAAGCGATATTCTGGAAAGAAGTCAAATCCTATTTTTATTCCCCAATGGCATATATACTCATAGGCCTGTTCATCCTGCTGACATCGATAATCTTCATGCCGTATCTCAGGTACGGTTACGGCCTTTTCAACAATGTCCTCGAAACCATGGGATTCATACTGATCGTCGTGATCCCCATACTTACCATGAGGATCCTGGCTGAGGACCGCAAGCACGGCACCGAGGTCCTGCTGATCACCTCGCCGGTGAACATCACCTCGATAGTAGTCGGGAAGTTCCTTGCGGTATATTTTGTATTCTTTGTAATGACAGCGCTCACATTCATATATCCGATCGTAATGGTGGCATTCGGAGCAAAATTCACGACACAGCTCGTAGGCGGCTATATCGGGTTCCTGCTTCTCGGAGCGACGTACATCGCCGTCGGTGTTTTTGCTTCCTCGCTGACTGAGAACCAGGTCATAGCCGTAATCATCAGTTACGTGTCACTCCTGATAATGTGGCTGGCGGACAGTGTGAGCACCATGGTCGGCGGTTTTGTGGCGAAAGTGCTCAACTGGTTCTCGATCCTGTCGAGATATGACGACTTCAACAGGGGTATCCTCGGGCTCAGTCCTGTCGTTTACTACCTGAGCTTTACCGCCGTATTCCTGTTCCTTACTGTAAGAGTAATCGAAAAAAGACGCTGGAGTCAGGGGTGATAATAAATGGCTAAAATAGATAAGAACAGAATCAGAAAAATATTGAATAAAAAGAGTCTGAAATACGGCACGAATGCGGCAATCATGACAGCAGCAGTCATAGTTATGGCCATCGTGCTGAACCTCCTCATAGGGCTGCTGGATCTTAAGCTGGACCTGACGCCCAATAAGCTTTTTTCTCTTTCGGAAACCACCATTGACATACTGAACGGGCTTGACAAGGACGTTGAGATCATCGGCCTGTTTGATGACGGATCCATAGCATCCGACAGTGAATACAAGCAGGTAACTGATCTTCTGAGCCTTTATGCCAAGTACCCGCACATCACGGTAAGATACGTGGACCCCGATAAGAATCCGGGCATAATAAACCAGCTGGATCCCGATGATTCGATGGACCTGGGGAAGACGGACTTCGTTGTCAGGAGTACTGTCA
>JAKOPX010000432.1 GCA_029778665.1 Bacillota bacterium
TTCCAACGACAGGATGTCGATACCTCCCATTGATGAGGAGTTCGCCGTCGAAGCAACAAAGGCACTCGTCAGTCTGGACAGGGACTGGATACCGTCTGAACCGGGAACATCGCTTTATATCAGGCCGTTTATCATTTCCACGGATCCCTTCCTCGGCGTCAGGCCGTCCTATACATACAAGTTCATAATAATACTCTCCCCCAGCGGCGCATATTACCCGACCGGGATCAACCCTGTAAAGATAATGGTCGAAAATGAATATGTGCGTGCAGTAAGGGGCGGCACAGGTTTCGCAAAGACGCCAGGTAATTATGCCGCAAGCCTCAAAGCCCAGGAGATAGCTTACGAAAAGGGCTATGTACAGGTTCTCTGGCTGGACGGCGTCGAAAGGAAGTACATAGAAGAAGTCGGATCAATGAACGTCTTCTTCAAGATCGGCGACGAGATCGTCACACCTTCTCTCGACGGCAGCATCCTTCCCGGGATCACCAGGGACTCAAGCATACATCTGCTCAAGAAATGGGGTTACAGGGTAAGTGAAAGGAAGATATCGGTACAGGAACTGTTCGATGCGCATGCGGAAGGCAGACTGGAAGAAGCTTTCGGTACCGGCACAGCCGCTGTCATCTCACCCATTGGGGAACTCAACTGGAACGACAGGATCATCACTATAAACGAAGGAAAGATAGGGCCGGTATCTCAGAGGCTTTATGATACGATAACTGGAATACAGAACGGTACGGTCAAAGATGAATTCGGATGGATAACCGTGGTTGAATAAGTATGTCAGCTGGATAAAGGCAGTCATCCGGCGTCGCTGTGTCACGCAGTTGCGGCGGATGACTGCCTTTTACTGTGGCAAGGAATATTTCGCCAAACCGGTAATAAAAATTTCTTAGTAGCACAAAAAGGCAGTTTTACTGATGGTATATCCGCTTCTGATACTGGTTTTGGCTTTTGTAGTGATACTGATGGCCGTTCAGCCTTCCAGGGCCATATATATCCGCCGGGTGTCCTTTCCTGCGTTATGTATACTTTTCACACTGTGCCTGGTAATTTTTTCGGATACTGCAGCGAAAGCCGCATTAAAAGGCCTGAACCTCTGGTCTTCCGCTGTCGTGCCTTCGCTGCTCCCATTTTTCATAGCTTCGGAACTGCTTAACTCCTCCGGGTTCATAAATGTGGCCGGAACACTGCTCGAACCTGTCATGAGGCCATTGTTCAGGTTGCCGGGCTGTTCCTCCCTTGCTCTTGCCCTGGGTGTGACATCAGGTTACCCGGTTGGCGCAA
>JAKOPX010000433.1 GCA_029778665.1 Bacillota bacterium
CGCATAAAGCGGCTGCCGGCAATGTTATGGCCCCGAATACGATAAGGGTCAATTTGTGGGATGCAGTCAGTGTTCCTGTGTCATTCGCCCCCAGGTCATACGCTGCTAAGTACAGCAGGTACCATGCCAGTGCCAGGAAGCACAATACTGCGATCAGTATGTCCGAATAGACGGAATCGGTCCTCCCCGGGTGGAGTTCCATGTCCTCAGGCCTTCTGCCTGTCACTGCCGCCAGGTATATGGCAAGGATCACTGCCAGGGCAGCTCCGGCTGCCGCAACGGTCACGAGCCGGATCACGACCGTTCTGTCCTGGTTCCATTCCTGCTCCAGCGATTTTATGTATTCCTTCGGATATGCTATGTAGATCGTGTTGCTTTTTTTCAGGACTTCGGAGACTGACAGTTTAAAGGTATAACGGCTCGAATACGGAAAGCTGCTTTTGCTTTTCAAGTGCCATTGCCCGTTTTCCAGTGCGCAGAATGCCGGTTCAAACTGCTCAAAAAAGCTTTTGTCCGGATTTTCCACGTTCGTCAGTTCTTTATTCCCGTCGCTGATATAGTAGTAATAAGGGACATTACCAGGCAGTTCATCCGAAAAGAGTGCATCGCTTGCCTCGGCTGCCGCTTTTCCCATCAGGTCGACGAACTCTGTGCTGTCGAAATAGCCATCGACAGGGATACATTGCGGATCCAGGTTCCTGAAGCAAATATACAGGAACAGTTCGGCCAGGCCGGTCAGGATAAGCACTGTCAGGATGAATGCGATAGTTTTTGCCACAGGGTCAGTGCTAAATCTTCTCAATCTTGTAACCAATACCCCACACCACCTTCAGATATTTGGGCTCCTTCGGGTTGATCTCGATTTTTTCACGGATGCGCCTTATGTGGACCATGACCGTGTTTTCCACGGAGTAGGGGACTTCCTTCCAGACAGCCTCATAGATCTGCTCCGCCGAAAACACGACGCCAGGGTTCGACATCAGCAGTTCCAGTATTTTGTACTCCTTTGCCGTAAGTTTTACAGGCTCGCCGTCGACCGTGAGCTGTTTGGCCTCGGTATCGAGACAGAGCCCGCCTGTTCTCAGCACGGAAGCAGACTTCGGCCCGTTGGCGATGTCGCCTAGGTGCATGTACCGCCTTAGCTGGCTCTTTACCCTGGCGACCAGCTCCTGGGGATTGAAGGGCTTCGTCACGTAATCGTCCGCGCCCATTGACAGCCCGAGGATCTTGTCGCTGTCTTCGGATTTCGCGGAGATTATGATGATGGGTATGTTCCTGCTCTCGCGTATCTTCATCGTGGCCGAGAGCCCATCCAGCTTCGGCATCATGATGTCAAGCAGGATCAGGTGCACCTGGTTTCCGGCCAGGGCTTCCAGTGCCTGCATCCCGTCGTATGCCTTTATGACCTCGTATCCTTCGCGTGCCAGGAGTTTTTCGATTGCCATGGCGATTTCCCTGTCGTCATCGACAACGAGTATCCTCGCATTGTCCACCCGGGCATATCCCGCGGGCATCTTTGCATTCTCCACTGCGCATCCCCCTTCAGCCTGGGTCGTATTGTAGGGCATGAATCTTACGACCGGCCTGATGGAATTCTTAAAAATATCTTAACTTTGCGGCCGCTCCGGTGAAACTGGTTCCACAGGCAGATCCCGGCGGTTTCCGGACTGCCTTTTTATCGGCGAATGCCAGGTTACCGGGTATCACAAGTGTATTATAATACACATTCCGGGATTTTTGGACCGAAGCGCGGACCGGGAGCTTTGGCGCAACTGGAGCTCGTGCGTTTTTTTGCCGTCATTGAGGGGAAAATATTACGGGTATTTTTGAAAAATAATGACACTTTGTGCAATGTACCGGTTCCCGCAGAAAACTGTTCAAACGGATGCAGGCATGGGGTATAATGATTGCATACGGAAGA
>JAKOPX010000065.1 GCA_029778665.1 Bacillota bacterium
AATCGGGTAGGAGGCTAATCATTATTTGATTAGCCGACCTCCCACACCACCGTACGTACCGTTCGGTATACGGCGGTTCAACAAGAGTTCAATTTCTTAAGCAAGTTCTGCTATGAAGCCAGTATATCCGCGCTTCTGAAGGCGCTCATTCGTAATGGTTTGCGAAAGTATGGGGCTTTTGGCTGTTCTCCAATAGCCTTTTCTTGTATTAGCGAATTCCCATGCTTTCTGTCTGTCCAATCCCAGTTTCATTAGATTTTGAGAACGGGTACGGACTTTCTTCCATTGTTTCCAGATACACATTCGCAGTCGCCTGCGTGTCCATTCATCCAATGTCCGGGCAAGGGATTTCATGTCTGCAATTCTGAAATAATTAACCCACCCTTTGATGAGCTGCTTTAATTTCAGCAGTCGGGCGTCCATACTCATCCCATTGCTCCTGGATGTTATTTGGCGTATCTTTTCTTTTACCCTTTCTATGGACTTCTTGTGTACCCGGATTCTGATTCCTTCTTTTCCGCGGTAAAATGAGAATCCAAGAAATTTCCTCTTCCATGGTCTGTCAACAGCGCTTTTCTCCCGGTTTACCCTTAACTTTAGCTTGCCTTCCAGGAACTTAGTGACACTCTGCATCGTTCGCTCAGCTGCTTTCCTGCTTCTCACATAGATATTGCAGTCATCGGCATAGCGGCAGAATTTATGTCCCCTCTTTTCCAGTTCCTTGTCCAGTTCATTCAGCATTATGTTGCTTAACAGGGGGCTGAGCGGTCCTCCCTGTGGGCACCCTTCTTCGGTTTCAATTGCAACACCGTTTATCATGACGCCTGATTTAAGGTATCCCCGGATAAGCTTCAGCACTCTCTTGTCCTTTATCTTTCTTGCCACCAGCGCCATGAGTTTATCATGGTTTACCGTATCGAAGTATTTGGCAAGGTCAATGTCCACTACCCAGTTATACCCTTCGTTTATATATCCCTGTGCTCTTTTTATTGCCTGATGGGCGCTTCGTCCCGGACGAAATCCAAAGCTGTTCTCCGAAAACTCAGGGGCAAATATGGGTGTAAGTATTTGGGCAATGGCCTGCTGTATCATTCTGTCGACTACCGTGGGAATTCCCAGTAACCTGACTCCTCCGTCCGGTTTCGGTATTTCCACTCTCCGGACGGGCTTGGGACGATATGTCCCTGCCTTCAATTCCTCGATTAGATTATTGCCGTTCTTTTTCAGGTATGGCAGAAGTTCATCTACCTTCATACCGTCAATTCCATGGGAGCCCTTGTTCCTGACTACCTGTTTGTAGGCTGCATTCATGTTGTCCCTACTCAATATCTTCTCGAGCAAATTAAAGGTGCTTGCTTCTCCATTGTTCTGTCCGTTTGTTTCCGCCGGAAGGGTTCTCTGCACTCCTGCCATACTTCGGGGTTCCAACCCTGCCTCTGACAGGCAGCCTTCATATGAAGTTGTCTGCTTTCCCTGAATCCTTCTCGAGTCCTTCAAACTTTCAGAACCTCCTGTCGTTCGGCCCTTCCGCTCCGTCCATGTCCGTCGCGTACTATGGCCTCTGCTGACTTCTGACCGTTCAGCCGTACATTACTGCACGGGTTGCCTTGTGGAAATTCA
>JAKOPX010000434.1 GCA_029778665.1 Bacillota bacterium
AGCCTGTGGACATTGGATGCGAAACTTGCAACGATGATCCTGCTCCTTGCATCCATGAAAATATCTTCGAACGTTTCGCCGACTGTCCTCTCGGACATAGTATAACCCGGACGCTCCGCGTTGGTGCTGTCGCACATGAGGAGCAGCACGCCTTTCCTGCCGAGGTCGGCAAGCCTCGCCAGATCCGTTGTTTTGCCTTGTATTGGCGTGTAGTCGATCTTGAAGTCAGACGTATGGACAATGACGCCAACAGGCGTATGCAGCGCCAGGGCGACCGAATCGGCAATGCTGTGGGTAGTCCTTATGAATTCCACCTTGAAGGATCCAAGCCGTATGGTATCGCCTGGCTCCACGCCGATCAGCTTTGCCGACGACAGGATCCCGTGCTCCTCCAGCTTGTACTTCAGCAGTCCGAGCGTCAGCCTTGTGCCATATACAGGCACGTTTATTTCCTTGAGGAAATACGGCACTGCGCCGATATGGTCTTCATGGCCGTGTGTAAGTACTATACCCAGGACTTTTTCCTTATTCTTTGTAAGGTAAGATATGTCCGGTATGACATGATCTATACCCAGCATATCATCTTCAGGAAACGAAAGGCCGCAGTCGACCACAAGTATTTCGTCCCCGTATTCGAAAACCGTCATGTTCTTGCCTATTTCCTGCAATCCTCCAAGGGGGATCACTTTCAGCTTTTGTTTGCTTTTTGTCACGATATAACCTCCGTAATAGCTCTTTGCCTATATAAATGATTCCACCATTATGAATATTTTCAACAATTCATCGTGCAATATATACAGGTTTTTCAGCCGCAGTAGTCCATGCGCCGAAATGTGCCGCTCTGCCACCACTTTACCTATTATAGCACTGTATGCATTATTTGCAAAATACTTCTTGCAATATGGATTCAACACCTTCCTTTTTTCAGGGAAAAATAGGTCTTTATTCTTATTGACATAGGAAATTTGTACTAGTATAATGTAACTACTCGTTTACGAAACGACTCTCTTTTGTTTTACCCGGATCAATATTATTTTGTGAGTATGGGGCCCGTAAGGGGCTCTATATTACTTTTCAGGG
>JAKOPX010000435.1 GCA_029778665.1 Bacillota bacterium
GTATTATAAATATTCACACCAAAATCCTTGCATGTCAGAAGGCGGTCATATGGTTATTATGGGAATAGACCCTGGATTTGCAATCACAGGGTATGGTATAGTAAAATACGAAGGGAACAGATTTTCGCCCATCAGGTACGGAGTCGTACTTACGGACGCGGGAGAACCCTTCGCTCAGCGGCTTTTGAAGCTGGACAGCGAGATCAGTGCGATAATCGAAATGTACAGGCCCGATGCTGTGGCAGTGGAAGAACTGTTTTTCAACAAGAACATCAAAACCGCCATAACGGCAGCCCACGGCAGGGGCATTTCCCTTGCGGCTGCCGCCAGATGCGGCGTCGGGGTGTTCGAGTACACGCCGCTGCAGGTAAAGCAGGCGGTGGTAGGCTACGGCCGGGCGGACAAGGTCCAGGTACAGCAAATGGTCAAAGCAATACTCAATCTTCCGGAGATCCCCAAACCTGATGATGCGGCGGATGCCCTGGCGATAGCTATCTGCCATGGCCATTCGTACAAACTTTCGAAGATGGATTACAGATGACGGAGGCAACATGTACGCATATATAAAAGGAAAGCTTGAAGCAAGGGGCGGCGACTACATCGTCATAGACGCCGGCGGTGTGGGCTACCTGATCTATACTTCACAGACCACACTTGCGGAAGCCGCCCGCCGGGAGTTGGGCGGGGAATTCAAGGCATATACGCACCTGCATGTAAGGGAGGATGCGATGGACCTTTACGGGTTCGCCACGTACGAGGAGCTTTCCGTTTTCAGGCTGCTGCTCACCGTTACCGGCGTCGGGCCGAAAGTCGCGCTGTCACTGCTGTCTGTCATGTCTCCTTCGAAATTCAGCCTTGCCGTCATTACCGATGACGTCAGGACGCTGACGAAAGCCCCGGGTGTCGGCAACAAGATGGCCCAGAGGATCATACTGGAGCTTAAGGACAAGATAAAAAAGGAGCAGTTGGATCTCAGGGCGACGGGACCGGACCTGCCGCAGGTGCCGCAGGAAGGCTCAAGGCTGTCTGAAGCCGTCAGCGCACTGATGGTGCTTGGTTATTCGCAGGCGGAAGCGAACCGGGCGGTTGCCTCCGTCTACTCCGATGAACTTGAACTCGAGGAGATCATCAGGAGGGCCCTTAAGGGGCTCGTGAGGTAGTGTACAGCCCCTTGCGTGACAGGATGAGGCCGGATAAAGCATTTGCGGAGGAAGAACGATGGATGAGGAAAGACTGACCGAGACAAAAGCTGTGAGCGAAGATATCGATGAAACAAGTCTCAGGCCGAGAAGGCTGGATGAGTATATAGGCCAGAGAAAAGTCAAGGAAAACATGAGGGTGTTCATAGAGGCGGCCAAAAGGCGCAGGGAGCCTCTGGACCACGTGCTGCTCTATGGACCTCCCGGCCTTGGCAAGACCACGCTGGCCGGTATAATAGCTGCCGAACTCGGCGTCAACATCCGCATAACATCCGGACCTGCAATAGAAAGGCCCGGAGATCTGGCTGCCATTCTTACCAACCTGAGCGAATTCGACGTTTTGTTCATAGACGAGATACACCGCCTGAACAGGACGGTGGAAGAGATACTTTATCCGGCCATGGAGGATTTCGCGCTGGACATAATCATAGGCAAAGGACCAAGCGCCCGTTCCATCAGGCTGGATCTGCCCAGATTCACACTGGTGGGCGCGACCACCAGGGCCGGGCTGCTGACATCCCCGCTGAGGGAC
>JAKOPX010000066.1 GCA_029778665.1 Bacillota bacterium
CGAACGGGATGATCCCGGATGGAGCCGGGGAACCGGGAGGGACAGCAAAAGGAGCCGGAGAGACAGAGATGCACCAGTCGGCCGAAATACGACTTGACGAACCCGGGGAACCGAATGGGCAGACAGGCGTGACCGGAGAACCGGATACGGCAGAAGCAGGGAAAGCGGGTGCAGGCGTATCTGCCGACGGTATGAAAGCAAACGATGATGCTGCCCTTAACAATATGCCCGGGAGTGATACGGGCAATACCAGTTATGCGTCCCGCAGCCGCGGAGACGGCGGATCGGCGGAAGATGGCGTGATGGAGGAAGATGACGAGGAACGGCTGGACAGCATCCAGTATGAGGCGCGTCTGGTGGGCAACATAATAAGGCGCATTGTCACGCATGAACCCGGCGGTTTCAACGTATACGACAAAAAGATGGGGACATACAGGCCTGTCGAATACAGGGACATCGTCATACTTATGAGGACTACCATGAACTGGGCGGATGTCTTTGTCGACGAACTTGCACTGATGGGGATACCGGCCTATGCTGACACAGGCCTTGGATATTTCCGGACCGTAGAGGTCGAGACGATGCTTTCGCTGCTGCAGATCATCGACAACCCGCTTCAGGACATACCGATGCTTGCTGTGCTCCGTTCGCCGATAGGTGGTTTCAGCACGGACGATCTGGTGGATATAAGGCTTGCCGACAGGTCAGTGTCCATATATGAAGCAATGCGGAAGCTGGCCGGGTTTGCTGACGGGGACGAGCTGCACGATGCGGACAGGCCTGATGATGCCGGAAAAGGGAAAACATGCGGCACAAAAACAGGCAGCGTATGTACATATGATACAAAAGCAGACGACAGTGAAACAGATGACGCAGAAGCATGTGGTATAAGCAATCTGACCGGTGCAGGTGCAGATATATACGATGTCAGGCGCAAAACGCGGGATTTCCTGGCCAGGCTGGACAAATGGAGGGACGCGGCACAGTACATGCCTGTAGACGAACTTGTTTGGCAGCTTCTCACGGAAACCGGCTATTACAGCTACGTCGGAGCGCTTCCCGGCGGAGCCGAGCGGAAGGCCAACCTGAGGATGCTGTTCGAACGTGCGAGGCAGTACGAAGAAACCAGTTACAGGGGACTGTTCAACTTCATCAGCTTCATCAACAGGCTGAGAAGCGGCGGCGGTGATATGGGAAGCGCGAAAATGCTCGGAGAGAACGACAATGTGGTCAGGATCATGAGCATCCACAAGAGCAAAGGGCTGGAGTTTCCTGTCGCAATCGTCTCAGGATGCGGCAAGAGATTCAATATGCAGGACCTGAACGCTTCGATACTGCTGCACCAGGACCTTGGCTTCGGGCCGGATCTCGTTGACCTGGAGAAAAGGACTATAATCCCGTCACTACCCAAATTTGCCATCAGGCAGAAACTGAGACTGGAAACGCTGTCTGAGGAGATGCGCATACTTTACGTTGCCTTTACGAGAGCCAGGGAGAAACTGATAATAACCGGCAGTGTCAGGGATCATGCGGCAGCATTGGATTCGTGGCGTGAAAAAGCGGCAGGCGGGGAAGACAAGCTGTCTCCCTATGAAATGATGCAGGCATCCTCTTACCTGGACTGGATAGGGCCTGCCGTAGTGAAATGCGGAATTGCCGGACCGCGAGGCCGGGCATGCGGAGCTGGTGAAACAACCGGGGCCGACGGGACATCCGGCGCAGACAGTGCCGGAACGTGCCGGACCAGCAGACCCGGGACCGGCGAAACAGATGGTCCAGGGATATGCGAAACCGGCGGCGTGGGAAAATTGCTGCCGGAGACCCGTGAAGATGCGGATCATATCCATGGAAAAGAAACAGTCGATACCTGCCCGGAGAATACGGGTGAAAACCTGGCTGATGAACCGCTGCTCGAGATAAGATTCTGGGGAACGGGCGCGGCACAGCTTGAAAAAGGCACGCCCGAGGCCGCCGAAAATGTCAGGGAGTGGCTGCAGGACGAATCTGTCCGGGATGAAGGAAGCCCGGAAACGCCTGGCGCGGAACAGGCTGAAGTACAGCGCATCATCGATGCTCTTGAGTGGACCTATCCTTATAAGAAGCTGACAACAGTCCCGGCAAAAATATCGGTGACTGAACTCAAACGCAGGGCCTTGCAGGAGGAAGCTCCTGAGTCGGCCGTGCCTTATATGCAGCCCATGCAGGAAAGACCGTTGTTCATGGAACCCGACAAAGGGCTGAGCGCAGCCCACAAGGGTACTGTGATGCATTTTGTCATGCAGCACCTGGATCTGGGCAGGCTGTTTGAAGTGACGGAACAGGCGAACTGTCCGGGATCCGGATCCGGTACTGACCAGGCCGATGGATTGGTCCGGGAAATCAGTTCCCAGGTAGCCTCCATGACTGAACGGGAACTTCTGACGCATGCAGAGGCAGCGTCCGTCGATCCGGATGCAGTTGCGGAGTTCTTCAGATCCCCGTTCGGGAAACGCATGCTTTCGGTGCATGATTCCGTACACAGGGAGACGGCTTTCACTATCGAGATAAAATGCTCTGAGGTTTTGAAACTTCCGAAGCCGGGACTTCAGCCAGAAGGCATGGAGGACCTTCCGCAAGACGTCGACTGTGATGAAACGATGCTGCTGCAGGGCGTCATCGATTGCTGGTTCGAGACTGAAAACGGGCTCGTGCTGCTGGATTACAAGACCGACTACGTGCCTGCGGGACGTTCAGATATCATCAGGGAAAGGTACAAAGTCCAGATGGATTATTATACGAAGGCACTGGAGAAGATCACCGGCAGGAAGGTCACAGAAAGATACCTGTACCTGTTCTTCAGCGGCGAGCTGCTGGACTGCTGAACTGAAAAACCGCACACGATTTGCCTGTTGTTGACCGTGCAAATATATGATAAACTTGTTAATCAGGTATTGCATTATAAACCCCGCAAGAGGTGTGACATGATGGATCTGACACACAAAGGCATGCTGAATGTCAAACCGGCCGGCAAGTGGGACGAAGCTTACCCGTCAGGGAACGGTGTGCAGGGAGTCCTCGTGATGGGTGAACCGCTTGACGAAACCATAATTTTCAACCATGAAAGGCTGTTCCTTCCGGTGCCGGTCAATGCCGCCACTGTTCTGCCCGACATGTCCGGCGAACTGCCGACGGTACGCAGGCTGATCAGGGAAGGAAAGTACAGGGAAGCCACCAGGTATTTCCTCGAGAAGGCCAGGAAGAAAGGTTTCCCTTCCGAGCTGCTTTGGCCCGATCCATTCCATCCGGCTTACGAACTGCGGATCAGGACGGAAGACACAGGGAATACAGACGGCTATATTCGCTGGCTGGACTTTGAGACCGGTGAGGCCGGCGTGAGATGGCGCGGTGAAAAAGGAACTTACGGGAGATGCGTTTTTGTCTCCAGGGCTTGCAATGCAGTGGTAATAAAACTGGACGCTCCTTCAGGAGGCGGGCTGGACTGCGACATACACCTGGCTGAGCGGGAAGGCAGGAAGCACATAAAATCTGTATCCATCAGTGCCGGCACTTTCACCGGTCTCCTCTCCCGGAAGCCGGGACCGGAATGCTCCGCCGAGAAGACGCATTGCGGAGAACAGACGATTTCCGGGAATGAAATGTGGCTCATATTTGACAGTAAGTATGAAGTGGGTGAAGGCGGCTATTTCGGAATAGTCAGGGTATATGCGGAAGGCGGGCATGTCGGGCTTGAAGGCGGAACGGTAAAGCTCCGCGGGACCGGTGGAGCGATAATAGCTGCGCGGACGATCCCGTGCAGGGACCATGCTTCTTTCAGCCTGTCGGAAGCAATGGCGGAACTGGCTGCTATCCCGATGGATTATGAAGCGCTTCTGAAAGAGCATGCCGATATACATAGTGAACTGTTCAACCGTATGCGGCTCGAACTGGACGGTGAAGCCTATATGCCGGGCAAAGGCGGCAATATGGCCGAAAATGGTAAATACCGGGAATGTGGCAATTGTAAGCCCGTGCGCGGCAAAGAGTTGATGCCCGGCAATGAAGAGCTTACGGAGCAGGCGAGCAACGGCATTATTTCGCCTTACTTTGTAGAAAAGATGCATGACTACGGCCGTTACCTGCTTATATCCAGCAGCGGCGAACTGCCTCCCAACCTGCAGGGCGTCTGGAACGGCACCTGGACTCCGCCGTGGTCCTCCGACTATACGCTGGACGAAAACCTGCAGATGATGATGTGGCAGGTGCTTCCGGGCAATTTGCCTGAACTGGCCCGGAGCTATTTCAACCTCATAGAATCGTTCGTCGAAGACTGGAAAATGAACGCCAGGCTTTTATACGGATGTCGCGGCATACTGTCGAGCCCGCGTTCGTCCACCAGCGGGCTGACGAAGCATTTCTGCGAGGACTTCCCGATGATGTTCTGGACGGCCGGAGCAGGCTGGCTTGCCCAGATGTTTTACGACTACTGGCAGTTCACCGGCGATGATGCTTTCCTGAAGGACCATACGGTACCCCTCCTTAAGGAAATAGCCCTCTTTTATGAGGACTTCCTCGTGGAAGGCCCGGACGGGAAGTACGAGTTCATTCCGTCCTATTCGCCGGAAAACACCCCTTCCAATTCCGATAACCCGGTGGCAATAAACGCCACTATGGATATCGCGGTCGCAAAGGAAGTCCTGTCAAACCTTATTTCCGCGTGCGAACACCTTGGCATCGAGGCTGAAAATATTCGTAAGTGGAAAGACATGCTTGAAAGGATGCCGGATTACCTGGTCAACAGTGACGGCGCGCTGAAGGAATGGTCGCACCCGGCATTTGAGGATGATTACCATCACAGGCACTCTTCGCACCTTTATCCCGTATTCCCGGGTTTCGAGGTGACGCGCGAGGGTACTCCCGAACTGTACAGGGCATGCCTGAGGGCAGCGGAACTCAGGCTCACGGATGGTCTTGAAGCCATCACCGGATGGGGACTGGCGCATCTTGCAAATATCAGCGCAAGGCTCAAGGACGCAGAGCTCGCCTTCAGGGCACTCAGCAGGATAATGGCGAAATTCCTGCTGCCAAACCTGTTCACCTGCCACAATGTGGGTGTATTGTTCCAGATGGATGCGAACCTTGGGTTCAGTGCCGCTATACTTGAGATGCTGGTATTTTCCCTGCCCGGATATATCGAACTGCTGCCTGCGCTGCCGGAAAGCCTGCCCAAAGGCGCGGCATACGGCATCCTTTGCAGGGGCCGCATCACGTTAACCGAACTCAGGTGGGACATGGGCACAAGGACTGTTACGGCCGTGATCAGGTCCGGAATGGACCAGCAGGTGAGGCTTAAACTGCCCAGCGCCATCGAATCGTTTGAAATTGACGGAGTGCTTCGGGCTGGCGGGTCACACCAGAATGATGTTTTACTACGGAATGAAATATCGCTCCCGAATGGCGGAGCGTCCCGGAGTGATGGATCGCTTCATAACAACGGATCGATCCGGAGGGACGGTATTGGCGGCGCAGACTTTTGCGGCGGCACAGCGGACGGATCCAATGATGCTTCGCAGGTCAGCATCGTTCTTAAGAAAGGCGAAGATACCAGGTTAACATTTAAACTGAGGTAAATCTATGCCTGGATCGGATGCCGGTATATGCCGGTACAGTAGGGCATCCGGTCAAATAAAATATGCTGTTTATACCGGTATAAAAACCAGATGTTTTTCAATAAAAAAGGGAACTATTTCAGGATTGCATCGTCTTAACATGCAAAGAATAAATTATCGGATTATAATTCAAAAAATAAAATAATCGAAATACACCAAAGAAGCGGGGAAGAGTATGGACAACAGGTACAGTGCTTTTGACAGATCGACAGATAGATCCGGATCGAAAGATAATTCAAAATCGGCAGTCGGACTTAAGCCGACAGCTATATCCAGACCGGCTTTTAGAATCAAACCTGCGGTCGTATTGCTGGTCACATTACTGATCACCGCGCTCATGCTCCAGGGCTGTGCAAGTGAAAAACTTCAGAATGGCGGCACAGAACTGCAGGAACCACAGGGGCAGTTGCAGGGATATGATGCGGATGGGCCGGATATTACCGGGCAGCCTGAAGGTACGGTACCGGACAGCGGGAACGGCCCGGATCCCGGGAGTGATGCTGAAGGAGAAAGCGGCATGGACAGTGCCGATGGAAAGGGAGAGCAAGGGAACGGGGATCCGGCAAACGGAAACGAACGTGAGCCGATAGACCTTGACGCGGTGAAGCCCAACGAAGCCGGCAGGATCATGGTCGTCATGTTCCACAGGTTCGTCGAAAAGTACGAAAAGGGCGACAAGGAATATACGATGACATTCGACGCCTTCAGGAAACTGCTCGAAACCCTGTACACATCCGGCTACAGGCTTATCAGTCTCAATGACTACCTGAACGGGCACATCGATGTGCCTGCAGGATGCATTCCGATGGTGTTTACATTCGATGACGGTACTGCCGGACAGTTCAGTTTCATAGAAGAGGATGGCCAGTTGAAAGTGAATCCCGATTCCGCGGTGGCGATCATGGAGGAGTTCAACAGGCTCCACCCTGATTTCGGACTCAAAGGCACGTTTTTCGTGAACCTCGGCAACGAGACATTCGGGAAAACCGGTACGCTCCAGCAGCGCCTGCAATACCTTATCGACAGGGGGTTCGAGATAGGCAACCATACCTACTCGCACATCAATCTCAAGACCGAGGCTAAAACCGCTGAAATAATACAGAAGGAGGTCGGCGGCAACCAGAAAAGGATGTATGAACTGGTGCCGGGTTATGCTTTCACAGCGCTCGCGCTGCCGTACGGCGCACCTTCGAAGAACCTTATGGAGTATGTGATAAAAGGCGAGTATGAAGGCGTGGGCTATGAAAACAAGGCCATAATGGAAGTAGGCTGGGATCCTGCCCAGTCGCCGTTCAGCGTGAAGTTCGATCCGCTATCCACGCACAGGGTCAGGTCGCCTGGCATCGAACCCGTGGAATTCGATCTCGAGTGGTGGCTCAAAAACATGAAACGCAGCAATGAGTTCGTAAGCGACGGTGACCCGGATACTGTCACGGTCCCTGAAGCATATGCCGACCTGGTGGACCAGGAGAGGCTGGGCGGCAGGAAACTGGTGATCTACTGAGCAAGCACAGGGATGGCTTTCATGACCACATCGGAGATCAGTGCATGCCCCGCTTCATTCGGGTGGATGCCGTCGGCACACAGGAGGTTGACATAGTCACGGGTCTTCAGGAACGCTTCCCGTATATCGATGAGCATAGTGTTTTTTGCGGCAGCGATCTTGAGTACGGCATTGTTGTACATTTCGTGCCATCTGTAAATGTGTTCCACGTCGCCGAGCCAGCGGAGTATGTTTTCGGCGTTCAGGCCCCGTGATATCCATGCAAAATACCTTTCGGCGCTGAGCGGCGGCAATGTGAACAGTACCGGCCTGCTGCCGGCGCGGGTAACGTCGTCTATGATCCGGCTGTACAGCGATTCGAATTCTTCCAGCGGTGTTCTGGGCAGATGGATGTCATCCGGCCGTTCAGATATCGCCTTCCAGTCGAAATCACAGTCGTTGCCGCCGAATTCGAGTGCCGTGTACCTGTAGCCTGACAGCCTGTCCGCGTGCTTTTCGATGATCTTTTTTCCGACTGTTATCGTGCACCCGAACTTCGCGAAATTATCCACCCTGACTGAACTGTTGTATTTCATCAGGATATTCAGGAAACTGTTCCTGAGATAAGCATATTTGCCCTTTATGGCGTCGAATACTACGCCTTTCATAATGGAATCGCCGAATATGCATACAGAATCGATCATCTCACGTCACCTGTTCCTGAATAATATATAATCTAATAATGAAAATTATATTTACTGATAATCAATATGTCAATACACTTATATTATACCCAATCTGGTGTTTGCATTATCACGTTTTGCGTAGTAGAATATTATACGTAAATGTCGAAACAGGAAAGCAGGAGGCCGACATGGATAGAATCAATCAGCAGCAGACCGATGATGTGAAGGAAAAACTCAGGCAACTTAAGCAGAAGCTTGCCACTGAACGTCCTGTCAGATGGAAGGACTTTCCTGACATCGGCCTGTACAAGGACCAGGTCCTGTCATATATGTGCAGGCAGCTGATCAACCTTGAAGAAGGAGGACAGCTGACCTCGGCCATGGTCAACAACTATATAAAGGATGGCCTGCTGCCGAGGGCCGACGGAAAGAAATACAACCGCGAACATCTGGCAGGCCTTACAGAGATATGCCTGCTGAAACAGGTGCTGTCTGTGAAGGATACCGGCTTTCTGCTGAAGCATGTACAAAAAGGCAAAGACCATGAAACATTTTATATGAATTTCACGGAATTGCTCGACAAAGCCCTTTCTGATACTGCAGGAAGGCTCGATACGGAGTGGGACATGGAAACCCTGCCTGATATAGCGTTAAGGCTGGCAATATCAAGCTATTGCGACAAGCTGGCATGTGAAAGGCTCATCAGCATAATCCAGCAGGCTGAAGCGCAGGAACTGCAGAAGAAATCCGACAGGAAACCTGACCGCAGGCAGGACGTCAAATCCGGGAACAAGGCCGAACCCGAAGCATAAATCCTATCAACATAACCTCCTTTTACCTGTAAATTATTATAGGTTTCCATAATGTTTTCATTATGGTAAACTAATGGTGCCGAATCCCTCAGGGGAGCGGGGGAGCCATTTTTTTGGGGTGAAGCCACTTCAGGTGGCGGGGTGTACTCTTTTACCTAACCCGTCAGCTAACCTCGCAGGCGAAAAGAAAAGAGGAGGATACATAAAATGTTACGAAAGAAGTACCTGGTGTCGCTTTCTGCGTTTCTGCTGGCTGCCGTTTTGTCTGCGGAAACGGTCTTTGCCTATTCCGATGCGGTATTGAAAAAA
>JAKOPX010000436.1 GCA_029778665.1 Bacillota bacterium
AAAGTGGGAGCTGATTCGATGATCGTTGCAAAGTTTGGCGGTACTTCCCTGGCATCTGCCAGTCAGATAAAGAAAGTGTGCAATATCATTACATCTGACCCGGAACGCAGGATTATCGTCGTTTCCGCGCCTGGCAAGCGCAGCAAGGACGATATCAAAGTTACGGATATGCTGATCGCGTGCGCGCAGGCCGGTCTCGAAAAGGGAAATGCTGATGCCGAAGTGGACGCGGTTGTGGCAAGATATGCTGAGATCGCATCCGAACTCGGGCTGCCCGGCAGCATTGCCGACACCGTCGCTGCGGATATCAGGGCACGTGTGAACAGCGACAAAACGAACAGGGATAAGTACATAGACAATCTGAAGGCTGCAGGCGAGGACAACTGCGCGAAGCTTGTGGCAGCTTATCTGCAGAGCCTTGGCCATGAAGCCCGCTATGTCAGCCCGAAAGATGCCGGCCTCATTCTCAGCGACGAATTCGGGAATGCCCAGGTGCTTCCCCAGTCATATGTGAACCTGAAATCGCTTTCCGAATATCCCGGGATCACGATTTTCCCCGGCTTCTTCGGATACTCGCTGAGCGGCGAAGTCGTCACTTTCCCGAGGGGCGGCTCGGACATCACAGGTTCGATCCTTGCTGCCGCGGTAGATGCAGATCTTTATGAGAATTTCACCGATGTTGACAACGTATACAGCGCCAATCCCAATCTGATAGATAACCCGAAACCGATAGTCGAGCTTACATACCGCGAAATGCGCGAACTTTCCTACGCAGGATTCAGTGTGCTGCAGGAAGAGGCACTGGTTCCGGTTTATAAAAAGGGTATACCCGTACGCATAAAGAACACAAACAACCCGTCGGCTCCCGGTACTACGATCGTGAAGGAACGCCATAACATTACGGAGCCTGTTGTGGGTATCGCAGGCGATGCGGGATTTTGCTTCATTTACCTGAGCAAGTACCTTATGAACCGGGAAATCGGCTTTGGCCGCAAACTGCTGCAGATCCTGGAAGAGGAACATATACCGTTCGAGCACATGCCGTCCGGCATCGACAATATCACGATTATACTGAAACAGGCCCATCTGACCGAGGACAAGGAGAAGAGGATCATCGACCGTATTGTAAAAGAGCTTGAAGTAGATGATATTACGGTGCAGAAAAACCTTGCCCTTGTCATGATCGTAGGAGAAGGCATGCGGAATACGGTCGGTATTACCGCCAGAGCCTCCGGCGCGCTGGCCAGGGAGAACATCAACCTGGATATGATCAGCCAGGGGCCTTCGGAAGTCAGCATGATATTCGGCATAAAGGATTACGAGAAAGACAGGGCAATAAAGGCACTGTACAATGAGTTCATCAATAAGTGATGCTTCAGCAGGTAATGCTTGAAGAACGCTTAGAAGGTGCTTATTGAAATGCCCGTTGCAAAATAATGCCTGATGATTTTGGTATTTGGCGGAGAAGCGTTATGGCTTCGATGGCATGCGGATGAATAATGATTTTTTGCCGGAAGAATTTTTACAGCGGAAACATTCTGACCAGGAAAGGAAACCAGGAAGGAACCTGGTTGATTTAGCCAGGGAAATGTTTCTTGCCTTGGGATAACTTAAAACAAGTGCAGCAACCCAGTAAAAAAGAATAACCTCAGCGGTTTTGATTTGGTCACGGCCGGTATGTCAATGTACCGGCCGCTCTATATTCAGGCAGTTCTATATTACAGTCCGGCACGATAAGTTTTCATTACAGGCCGACCTGAGATCGGTCGATCCGTAATTTCATTACAGACCGATACGATAGCCAGTGAATCCGATAGCTTTTATTAAAGCTGCTTTTATTAAAGGTCGGCGTGATATCACGCTCTGTCCTGTACCACTGTTATTCACGATCCTTCGGATTCACGGCCATAATCACGCATTTCCGCTGCCGTCGGGTTCTTCGTCCCTTTTTATAAGCCCGTGTACCCAGTTGATGATCCTGTCCCTGAAAAACACACCTGCGAAGAACAGAATACAGGCAGCAACCGACACGGCTATTACGATGCCATAGTTGCCAAGCTGGGTGTTGTGACCGATAAACGAAGATCCAAGTAAAGCCGGGAGCCTTCCGATGGTTATTATCGCAAAGAACCTCAGCGGCTTTACCGGTGTGATCCCGGCAATATACGTAAGTATATCCTTGGGAATGCCGGGTATCAGGAACAATATGAACATGGCCGCTTCAGATTTGCTGCTGTTGAGCATGAAACTGAATTTCTCAAGCTGTTTTGGCGAAACAAGCAGCTTTACGAGCGGATAGCCGAGCAGGCGCGCCGCATAGAATACTATCACGGACCCGATCACTATGCCGGTCAGAGAGTACACGGTGCCGAGAACGGTCCCGTACAGATAGCCCCCCGCCAACTGTGTGACTTCTCCGGGAATCGCGGCGATAACGACCTGAAGTATCTGTATCCCGATAAATACGATTACTTCTTTCCAGCCGAATGAGTTCAGCCATTCCCTGAACTCTTCAGGTTTCCTGGCAAGTTCAGTCAGCCGTGGACCAAGCCTGATCCCGGCATAGGTAAGCGCGGCCAGAAAAGCTGCTATCAGCCCGATATATAACGCTGCTTTCCATTTCGTTCTGCCTGGTTTTTTATTTTCTGCTGTACTGTCGTTACCCATAGCCAAATCCCAAACCTGTCCAAATTTATTCGTTGTCCTGATGCTGTTCCTTTTACCGTCTCCTGTTTGACGTCGTCCTGTTTGCCGTCCGGAATAAATTGCTGTCAGAAAACTTCGCCTGATAAGCTCCCCGGATGCCTCACCTGATCAACGTCTGAATACATCATACTCCGGCAAAATAACATAGTGCAATATACTGCAACAATATTATGACGCGTATCCGCCGCTGTCAACCGCATATGGGATCACTATCTCATACGGACGGCATATGCTATCGGGCTATAACCGCTTTTGGATTATTGCTGTCTATGGTTTATAGCCATTGATTTATAGCAATCAATTTATATCCATCTATGTATCATAAACGATTACAGATCACAATCCATTCTATATATCTGTCAATAGTGAATTCGTTGTCTTCATAGATTCGTTCAAGTTTTCCCGTACACCTCGGACAGGTGTACCAACGATCAAACCGTTTATCGTTCCGCTTATGGATCATTCGCTCTCATGATAGCTCACACTTCACAGCGGTCCGCTCTCATTATGTGTGTAACATTCCATGCGCCATCAAGTGCAGTCTATCTTCAATTGCCTGTCTTCCATGTCTTCCGCCCTGAGATAGCAACCAATAGCCGGGATGCTCTTCGTGCGGTAGTAATCAGGGTTCCTGATACCCGATTCCTCAATGGTCTTCACCGCACACATCCAGCTCCCCTTCTTCGATTTCAGGACCTGGACCCCCTGCGAATCCCGGGTGGTTTTTGGGTTGATAGATGCAGTGCTGAACACAAGCACCTTGTTTATGCTACTGTATGCGACCAGTTCGGTGTCTTCCGCCAGATATCTTATGTCAACCAGCGGCGACAGGTCCGAATATGCGTTGGCAAGCTTCCTCCTGTTGGTTTTCGTTGCGTAGCTTTCCAGCGTGATCTTGGCACATTTGCCGTTTTCAAACGAGAACAGCATCCAGCCGGAGTAATTGTCTGTCGCCGTCATGTAGATTATTCTTTCATCTTCCTCCAACTGGAGCAAGTTCGTAAGGTATTCACCCAGTGAGCTCGCTTTGCAGTCCGGTATATCGTATATACGCATCTTGTACACTGTGTGTCTGTTCGAAAACAGGAGCAGTTCCGCTTTGTTGTGGGTCTCAAGCTCCTGTATTATGGTGTCGTCATCCTTGAGCTTGTGTTCGGGATTGGACCGCAGCGAGACAAGCGGGATCTTCTTGATGTAGTTCTGCTCCGTCAGGAACAGCCTGAGGTTGTAGTCCTCTATCATGTGCTCCTGCGTTATTTCTTCAATGCTTGTGTCACTGATGATTTCCGTCCTTCTCGGCTGTGCATATTTCTTTGCCACTTCGCCGAGCTGTTTTATTATGTTCTGCCTTATCCTCTTTTCGCTGGCATACACATCCTTAAGGTCGGCGATCTCATTTTGCAGCGTTTCCACTTCACCTACCCTGTCCAGGATGTATTCGCGGTTCAGGTTCCTGAGCTTGATTTCAGCTATGAATTCAGCCTGCAGCCTGTCTATGCCGAAACCTTCCATGAGATTGGGGATGACCTGGTCGTCGTTTTCAGTGTTCCTTATGATCGCGATCGCCTTGTCGATGTCCAGCAGGATCTTACGCAGACCGAGCAGCAGGTGCAGTTTTGCCTCTTTCTTTTCAATATCGAATTTCGTCTGTCTCTTTATGCAGTTGACCCTGAACGCGACCCATTCCCTGAGGATCGTTTTGATGCCCATGACACGTGGAGTTCCGTTGATCAGTACATTGAAATTGCAGCTGAATGAATCCTCCAGCGGGGTCAGCTTGTAAAGCCTGTTCATAAGAGCATCCGGGTCGGCGCTCTTCTTTATGTCCAGCGTGATCTTCAGTCCGTCCAGATCAGTTTCGTCACGGACGTCCGTGATGTCCTTTATCTTTCCATTTTTGACAAGCTCCACTATGGAATCGATGATCGCTTCCGTTGTAGTCGTGTAGGGTATCTCATATATTTCAATACAGCTGTTTTTCTTGTCGTACCTGTATTTTGCCCTGACCTTGAAACTGCCCCGGCCCGTTTCATAGATTTCCCTCATGGTCTTCTCATTGTAAATGAGGGCTCCGCCGGTTGAAAAATCCGGAGCCTTGATATACTGGAGCAAATCTGTGTTTTCATCTTTTATATAGGCGATCGTCGCCTCGCACACCTCTTTGAGGTTGAAGCTGCAAAGGTTGCTTGCCATGCCGACGGCTATGCCCTGGTTCGCGTTCACGAGGATGGTGGGGAAAGTAGCCGGCAGCAGCGTCGGTTCCTTCATAGTGCCGTCGTAATTGTCGACAAAGTCAACGGCGTCTTTGTCCAGGTCCCGGAACAGTTCCTCACAGATTTTCTCCAGCCGGACCTCCGTATAACGCGGTGCGGCGAACTGCATGTCCCTGGAATACTGGCGCCCCATGTTTCCTTTTGAGTCTATGTACGGGTGCAGCAGCGCACCGTTGCCCCTGGTCAGCCTGACCAGCGTTTCATAGATGGCCATGTCGCCGTGTGGATTCAGCTTCATCGTCTGACCGACGACGTTTGCCGACTTGGTTCGGTTGCCCGTCAGGAGCCCCATCTTGTACATCGTGTACAACAGCTTCCTGTGGGAAGGCTTGAAGCCGTCGATCTCCGGGATCGCGCGCGAAACGATGACGCTCATCGCATACGGCATATAGTTCTTTTCCAACGTTTCAGGTATCTTCTGAATAATCAGGTTTTTGTCCGACATAACAGCACCTTTCCTAAAATAATTGGGGACGGTTCTCACCTTTTTGTCATTTATCTGATCGTTTGTCAGATCATAAATTTAATCATTCGTCTGACTGATCATTTTCCAGACCGCTTGCCGTCTCATCTGGTCACGTATCGATCAGGAATCTTTCCACGGCTTTCACCATGTATCTGGTCCGTGTATGTCCGGCACAGTTTTTGGCAAAATCAAGGGGACAGTTCTCAACTTTCAGCACATTTTGCTGATAAACTGAACTTTTAACCGGTGCCGGCAGCCAGGTTGTGTACAGAATAAACGTCTAATGGCCCGTCTGTCCTCTGGGACACAGGCCGGTGCGTATCCGGCCGTTTTCAGGATCAGCGCTTTCCCTAATCAGTGCACGCTATATACGCTAAACAATGCATGCCGCAATCATTTCCGGCCGGCTTTGGTTATTCTGCAGAGCCGTAAGAGGGTTTTGACACTTTACAATATAATGCTGCAAAATGATAAAAAAGTGAGAACTGTCCCCACCATCAGCTCACATCTATCATATCCAGATAGCGGCTGCCGTGTTCCTCGATGAAGTTTTTCCTGCCCTGCAGGTTATCGCCAAGCAATATGTCAAACATGGCCTCTGTTTTTTCAATGTCGTCAGGCACTATCTTGATAAGTCTCCTGGTCTCCGGGTTCATCGTGGTGTGCCACATCATTTCAGGCTCGTTTTCGCCAAGGCCTTTTGAGCGCTGCACCGTGTACTTTTTCCCCTCAAGTTTGGACAGTATCTCCATTTTCTCTTTCTCAGAGTAAGCAAAATAGGTCTTGTCCTTGCATGTGATTTCATACAGCGGCGACTCAGCTATGAATACCTTGCCCTCCTGGATAAGCGTCGGGACAAGCCGGTAAAGCATGGCAAGGATTAGGGTGCGGATCTGGAATCCGTCCACGTCCGCGTCGGTGCAGATTATTATTTTGCTCCACCTGAGGTTGTTCAGGTCGAATGTGTTCAGGTCCTTGTTGTGCTTAGATTTTATTTCAACGCCGCAGCCGAGTACCTTCAGCAGGTCCACGATGATCTCATTCTTGAATATGCTGTCGTACTCCGCTTTGAGGCAGTTGAGTATTTTGCCCCTGACAGGCATTATTGCCTGGAACTCTGCGTCCCTTCCCATTTTACAGGAGCCCAGTGCCGAATCACCTTCAACGATGTACAGTTCTCGCTTGCTGACATCCTTGGTCCTGCAGTCAACGAATTTCTTTACCCTGTTTGAAATATCGACCGTGCCGCCCAGTTTCTTTTTTATGTTTATCCTGGTCCTTTCCGCGGTTTCGCGGCTGCGCTTGTTGACGAGGACCTGCTCGATTATCTTGTCGCAATCGGCTTTATTTTCGATCAGGTATACTTCAAGCTGCTGTTTCAGGAAGTCTGTCATAGCCTCCTGTATGAACTTGTTCGTGATAGCCTTCTTCGTCTGGTTCTCGTAGCTGGTGATGGTCGAGAAGGAATTCGTGACCAGGATGAGGCTGTCCTGGATGTCGGCGAACGTGATCTTCGCTTCATCCTTGTTATACTTGCCCCTGTTCCTGATGCATTTGTCGATCTCGTTGACAAATGCCGCTTTCACCGCACGGTCGGGCGAACCGCCATGTTCAAGGAAACTGGAGTTGTGATAGTATTCAAGCAGATTGACCTCATTGCAGAAGCAAAAAGCTACCTGCATTTTCAGCCTGTATTCCGGTTTGTCCTCCCTGTCGCGGCCCCTGGTACTTGTTTCAAAATACTGTATCTCAGTGAAATTCTTACCGTCACTTACTTCTTTGATGTAGTCGACGATACCGTTCGGGTAAACGAATTCATAAGTGTTGCCTGAAGCTTCGTCCGTCAGGATGAATTTCAGCCCGGCATTGACGATAGCCTGCTTTTTGAGAGTGTTGATATAGTAATCCAGCGGAATGTCTATATCCGTGAACACTTCCAGATCGGGCTTCCACTTCTGAATCGTTCCTGTGCTTTCATAATCACACTTTGTTTTCTTCAGCCCGCCGATATTTTCGCCTTTTTCGAAGTGGAGGTCGTACCTGTAGCCGTCCCGGAACACGGTCACATCCATATATTCCGAGCTGTACTGAGTTGCACATGCACCAAGGCCGTTCAGGCCGAGGCTGAACTCATAGTTCTCGCCCTCATTGGTGTTGTATTTGCCTCCTGCGTACAATTCGCAGAAAACGAGTTCCCAGTTGTAACGGTTCTCTTTCGGGTTGAACTCGACCGGGATTCCCCTTCCGTAATCCCTTACCGTAATCGAATGGTCGCTGTGGCGGATCACTTCGATCCTGTCGCCATAGCCTTCACGCGCTTCGTCGATCGAGTTTGAGAGGATTTCGAAGAATGCCTGCTGACAGCCTTCAATGCCGTCAGAGCCAAAGATGACGCTGGGTCTGAGCCGTACCCGATCCGCTCCTTTGAGGGAAGAAATGCTCTCATTTCCGTAGACTCCAGGCTTCTTACCCTTTATCATTTGTACAGTCCCTCCAGAACAACAGAGCTTTACTAATGCTATTATCAAATAAAGGCATTTCAAAGTCAAGTGCGGGGACGCTTCTCACCTTTTTGACTCCGCCGTTAATTGCCCAGGGACATTTCTCACATTTTATCCTATCGCCGGAAATTATGCCCGGAAATGAAAAGTTTCTGAAGCAGGAGATCTTAAGCAGCCTTAGTGTGGGGGACAGTTCTCACCTTTTGACCAGTTTGTTTCACTTCCATAA
>JAKOPX010000437.1 GCA_029778665.1 Bacillota bacterium
GTAATTTCATAATCCGATATAACACCATCGCGCAAAGGCCTTATCGCCACTATATTGCCCGGAGTCCTGCCGAGCATCCTGCGTGCTTCCTCACCAACCGCGAGGAGCTTGTTGGTGGTCTTGTCCAACGCAACCACAGAAGGCTCATTCAGCACTATGCCTTTTCCCTTGACATAAACGAGTACGGATGCCGTACCGAGATCTATGCCTATATCCAACAAAAACACCCCTTCGTCCAGACCGCTGTATTTGACGGCTATAATTGTTATTATATAGATAAAAAATTTTACACCGGCTGATAAAATTATCTTATCATATAATAGCAATTATGCAACAGGGAAAAGGTAAGGGGACTCTCTTCTGCCGGCAGGCACTTTCCGGCTGAGGAGGGTCCCCTTGCATTATTTCAGCCGGAACAGGACCTGTTCCGGCTTCCGGGTCGTACCGCATCATTCATCCTGTTTTCGTTTTTGCTTCCTGGTACTTGGCTTTGGTCGCCTCTCCGCCCCTGATATGTCTCTCCGCCTTGTTCTCCTCAAGTATGACCCTCACTTTTTCAGCAAGTTCGGGGCTGATCTTCATTAGTCTTTCAGTCACGTCCTTATGGACTGTGCTTTTGCTGATACCGAATTTTTTCGCTGCAGCTCTTACAGTGGTTTTTTTATCGATAATGTAATTTGCAAGCTCGATCGCTCTCTCTTCGATATATCCCTTCAACTGCGTATACCCCCCTCTTCAAGTCATACTATGGAGAAATGCGGTAATCGGGAGACCACTGTCATTCCATCTGCAGACGACCTGACCGGATCAGCCCGATGGCGCACGCAGGACGGACTGTCCTGCAGAAGCTGTTTTCGGCCCTTGCGCGTCTACTGTATATATATGCCCTGAATGCCGCTCATATGAGTTAAAAGGGAAAAAACATGAACAGGGATGCCACAGATCTGTCATCCGGATCTGCGGCATCCCTGCGTGGTTCAGTACTTCTGTCTCATCATTCAGTATGTTCAGGTTATCGTATGCAGCATGCGCTGCTTCATTTTATGGGAAGGTAATCGGTCGGGTCCGCGTTTTTATCATTCACAAGCACTTCAAAGTGCAGATGCGGCTGTTCAGAGGATTCGTCCATTGCAGTGTTTCCGATGCTGCCGATTATTTCGCCCTGTTTTACTTTCTGGTTCACAGCCACTATCTCATCCGAGGCAAGGTTCCTGTAAAGTGTTTTCAGGCCATCTCCATGGTCGATGACGACAGATATCCCGTAGAACTTGTCATTTCGCACATCAGATATTACCCCGTCGGCCACCGCCTTCACAGGAGTGCCCCTGTCGGCCGCTATATCGATGCCCGGATGGACGCGCCACTGTTCAAGCGTCTTGGAGTATACCAGCCTGTCCATTGCATATTCAAACGAGATATCCCCGTTGACAGGCATGATGAAGCTTTGCTTTGCCGGAGCTGACTGCTGTTTTTTCTGCTCATCCTTGCCAGGTGCCTCATCTTTCGGCTCCGTATCCTTTTTGCTGCTTTCGTCGGTTTCACCGGAAAGCCCTCCGTCTTTAGTTACCGATGCCGGACTGCCGATATCCGTTTCTTTTTCACCCGGCCTGGAAACCAACTCTTCGTCAGGGTCCAGATCCGTCAGCTTCTCACCCGTATCCGCGGCTGCATCTTCGGCTGCCAGGTCGTCCGTGTCTTCAGCAAGATTTTCGCCCTCATATTCAGGCGGCGTATTGTCCAAAGTTCTCCGGGAAGTGACATACACCGCAGTTCCGGCCACGACGGCTATGCACAGCAGCAGAACGATATAGAAACCCTTCTTGTCCAGGAACTCCCTGAATTTATTGCCTTTTTCATCTGGAAACGACTTCTTCATATTCACAAATTCCACCTCCGTATAATATTGTTGCCGAATATGGCATCTATATACATACGGTGTGAAATTATCAGGGATTATTTTCGCAGGAGATGCGTGTTTTTCAGTTTCCGGGTTTCCGGGAAGGATCTTCGAAATCGGATATCGATACTATGTCGATACCTGTATAATAATGGGTGAGTATTTCTCTGAACGTCCCGCCGGTCTTTGCAAGAGCATTGGCTCCCCACTGGCTCATCCCGACGCCATGGCCGTGGCCTGTGGTCGTTATGCTGATCATGCCGTCATCGCCGGCTGCAATGCTGAAGCATGCGGACCTGAGGCCGAGCAGAGACCTGAATTCGGTACCCTTCATGGTAATATTCCCGATATTCAGCGTTTTTACTCTTCCGCCCTCAGTAAGATCGATTATTTTTATGCCTTCAGCCAGTTTTTCCGGCAACTCCGCATCAGGATAGGCATCCAGCAGCTTTTCAGCAAGCTCTTCCTCGCTTATCGATACAGTGGTGATATAGCCCTTTGACGCCTCATCATTGCTTTCCACGCTGCGAAGGTACGGTACGCTTTTCCCCTCCCACACGTCTTCGGCGTTTTCCGTCCTGCCCGGGCTGCTTGCATGGAAAAGCGCATTTATGATCTCTCCTTCATACACCATTATCAAACCTTTTGTTTCATTGACAGCTTTTTCGATTTTGCTCCAGTTCCTTGAGGCAAACAGCATTCCCCACTTCTTTTTCGCATTTTCCCTGCTCACCCATGCCTGGCAGTGGGTAGAATCAGTACAGATCTCTATTCCGTCATGGACACCCTGTTTTGACCGGTAAGCTCCCGTCATGCGCCCGTATGCATAAGTCCTGGCAGCCACAGCCTGCGCTTTGAGAGCTTCGAGGCTGAAATCTGCAGGCATTTCAGCCGCCACTACACCCATGATATACTCCTCCAGGTCCATTACTTCCGCCATACCCGTTTCCTTGTTGTAAACGGTTATTTCATATACTTTATGCTCCTTATTTTCTTTATTTTCTTTTGGTTTCTGCGGAATTTCTTCAACCTGCTGTTCCTGCGGCGGAGCCTGTTCCGGAGCGCAGCTTCTTACAATGATTGCAGGGAGCAGTATTACGATCAGGACCATAACGGCTGTGTAATAAATGATTTTTTTCATCAGGACCCCCGCGGCATGGATATTTTGTCCTGTAATATATATTCATATAAGCAAAAAGTATGCCGAAGGTGCCTTCAACATCGTCCCCCGTATCCCATCCCGGCACTTCGGCAATAAGAAAGCCGGCGTTTTGCCGGCTGTCGGCCTTCACTCATCGTCCGCCCTGCTTATGACTGCCCCGAGGTTTTTCAGTTTCTCGTCTATCCTGCAATATCCCCTGTCGACATGTTCCACGTCCAGTATCTCCGTAGTCCCGTCAGCACAGAGGCCCGCGAGGATCAGCGCCGCTCCCGCCCGCAGGTCCGTTGCCTTCACCTTGGTCCCTGTAAGCCTTTCGCAGCCTTCTATGATCGCTGTCCTGCCTTCCACCTTGATATTCGCGCCCATCCTTTTCAATTCGCATACGTGCATGAACCTGTTCTCGAATATTGTCTCGATCACGACGCTTGTTCCGTTTGCCACGCTCAGGAGCGACGTGATCGGCGACTGCATGTCCGTGGGGAATCCGGGGTACGGATGGGTCTTTATATCGACCGGAGAGATCCTGCACCCTTTCACTCTTACAGATGTCAGTTCCTCCGAGATCTCCACCCCCGCCTCCCTCAGCTTGGCAGTCACAGGCTTCAGATGGTCCGGCACGACATTTTCAATAATTATGTCCCCGCCCGTGATCGCGGCTGCGACCATGAAAGTGCCGGCTTCTATGCGATCGGGGATAATGGTGTGGTTTGCCGGGTGCAGTTCCTTCACACCGTTTATCCTTATGGTATCGGTCCCTGCGCCTTTTATGTCAGCCCCCATGGAAGTGAGATATGTGGCAAGGTCCACGATTTCCGGCTCGATCGCAGCATTTTCGATTATTGTATGGCCTTCTGCCAGCACTGCTGCCATCATCGTATTTTCAGTCGCCCCCACGCTGGGGAAATCCAGATACACCTTGTTGCCTTTCAGGCGGCCGTTGCTCCTGATCTCGATATATCCATGTCCCTGCGTGATGGACCCGCCAAGAGCCGCAAAACCCTTAAGGTGCAGGTCCACAGGCCTGGAACCTATGGCGCATCCGCCTGGGAGCGATATCTTCACATGGCCGCATCTCGCCAGCAGTGGCCCTGCAACAAGAAAAGACGCCCGCATCCTGTTGACAAGTTCATATGGCGCTGTAGTGTTCAGAAGAGAATTGCAGCTTATCGCAAGCCGGGTCTTGTCATCTGAGAATTCAGTCGATGCGCCAAGCGAGTTGACGAGTTCACACATTATTTTAACATCGTTAAGATATGGGACATCTTCTATGACACACCTGCCGTCCGCCAGCAGCGATGCCGCGATTATAGGGAGCACCGAGTTCTTTGCTCCGCTGATGCGCACTCTTCCTTTAAGCGGCCTGGCTCCCTCTATTATCAGTCTGGACACATTGCTCTCCCCTTTTCAATCTTTTGCTTCCCGATCCCCTCGTCCTGACGCTGCCTGCTAGTATTCCGTCGTTATCACCGGCGATGCTATCCATATGTAAGTCCTGTCCTCAAACGAGTTGTAGCGGGAAGCCATGCTGAAGTTCACCTTTTCCCCGCCTGACCGTACCGATTCGCTTATGTACGGTGAAAATGCGGAAATACTGACCAGCCCGTTATCGTTTATGCCCTCGACTCTCAAAGCGTCTGCGCTTTTCATGGCCCTGTCGAACATTTCTGCCGTTTCATCGTCATCCAGCTTTCCTTCCACGAAACCCGCTACGGTTATGTTTATCTCGTGGTCGATACCGTATCTGTCAAGCACCCTTGTTATAGCTTCTGAATATCCGGCCGGCACAGGTTCACCGGAAATGTCATAAAGGCTCACAAGCAGTATGCAACCGGCTTCAGGCTCCTTTTGCCCAAGTACTGTCATATGTATTTTCTTATTTTCATCTATTATGTAATTTATTTCGTATCCATTGGCAAAGTCGGTATCTATAGGGCTGAAAGCAGGAATATCGCCGTGCCCGGCACCGATACCGGCAACCAGTTCCCTGAGAAGGCTGAGGGACATCTCCTCATCGACGCCTGAATGCCTGAATCTTCCCCTGACATATATCTCCGTCGATGCGGTCTTCGCACCGGTCATTTCGAAAGCTTTCTTCACTGTTTCAGCTGCCGTGTGTACATCTCTGCCGCCTTTATGCATTAAAACGTAAAATATGGAGATAACTATAACAAAAGCGGAAATACAGACAAGCAGTCGTTTCATGGTACGCCCCCTTTGCAGGAATCTGCCATGCCATCCTACGGCCGGATAACGTGTCAATGCCGCGGGACAGGTTTGACATAATCTTCGCAGTTCAGTTCCACTAGAATTATTGCCTCATAGGAATGGGCGTATACATGAAAAAATTCTGTGCCTGGCGATATAAATGGATGATGACCATAATTCTTCAAAAAAGCGAAAGTATCATGAGATATCAATGAAAAAACCGTGAGACAAAAAGCGCGAAGCGGCACGATATCTGTTATGCCGCTTCACCTCGCAGGAAATGTTCTGTTTCAGTCAACTATTGCTTCTGATAAACATGAGATTTCAATAAGCATCAGGTGTTGCCCGACTTTATCAGCCAACAGAGTCCGGCAGCCGCATTACAGTTCCCCTGCAAAACGCAGCAGCTTCTCCAGCAGCACCATCGCCTCCGCCCTCGTCACGATATCTTTCGGGCCGAGCATGTCGGAGAACCTGCTGGTTATCACGCCGGTACGGTGTGCATACCGTATGCGCGGCAACAAGGCCGGGCTTGCCTGCCCTATGTCCTTGTAGACCGACAGATCCGTCTGGTCATTCCCTATCCTTTCACCTGTCTTTATTTCACATACTCTTGCCGCCATCGAAATGAGCATTTCCCTTGTACATTTCTCATCAGCCCTGCCTGTGTCCGCGGCATTTATGATGCCGGCTTTTGCGGCAATCGTCATGTAATTGACGCCGTATTCCACATCCATGATGTCAAGCATGAACCTGACAGCTGCCCCGACCGTAAGGTCCTTCGTGGGTTCGAATTTTTTCCCTGTCACCGATTTCAGTTCATGGACCGATGCCACATTGGCGATGGCTCGTCTGGCGTAACTCCCTGATATATCTGTGTAGAAATCGGCTCCCTGGTCGGCTATCGCCATCTTGCCGGGAACCGGCATCTCAAACGCCAGTGTGCCGACGCCGGCGTCATAGTTGTAGCTCCTTTGCAGCGGGACCTTTTTCCAGGCGCTTTCGCCTGCCGGCAGATAATAGCCGTAAGTTGTCCCAGGTTCGTACCATCCTGCCGAAGTGTACTCATATTCCACCTTCAGCGGCTTGCCGAAACTGCTGATCTTTCTCGTCAGGCCTTCTGACAGGCTTACGGCGATTTCCGAGACAGGGGTCCTGAACGTCATGTTGCGGGTGTCGCCCGAAGCCTCGGCCTGCAGCACGATATCGATTATGAAATCGGATTCGGAAGTTGCCGAACCGTATACCCCGTTTTTGTCAGCCATCACACCGGGGCGGATGATGATGGTGTTGCTGACAGTCTTGAGTATCAGGTTCTCTCCAAGGGTTCCCAACGCCCTGAAGACTTTCTGCGAGATTATCAGCGATATCTTTTTTGTCCCCTGGGGCATGGTTTTCAGGTCGATCACGTAATCGAGAACATTATCGGTTTTCACATGCTGGATGAAACGGTCCGCGTTGACTCCGGTTATCCTGACCGTCCACGTGCCGTTTACGGCATAGCTGTCTTTTATGATGAAATCGCCGATTATCACATATTCAGGATCTTCGCTGGAATCGTAATCATCTGTCGACCGGAGGGTCCTGACGATGACGCTCTGGGTCGGCTGCGATTCCAGCTTTTTCACCGGATCATACGCGTACAGCCTTGCATAATACCTGAAGTTGGACCTCAGGCCGGTGACGGTGAACTCGGATGCATTGCTGATGTGATGCCTGGTACTGCCCGCATAGTCGATTCCGTCGTCTATCTCGAGAATATACTCCATGCCCTCTACAGCCAGCCATTCATACGTGATGCTGTCCTTGGTCACGGTTTTTACTCCGAACCCCAGGGGCGTGTCCGGAGGGATCTCCTTCTGCGTTTTCACGATGTAGGAATCGCTGAAATCGGACTGCTTCTTTTCTCCTGCAGGACTGGTCGCTTCCGCCTGTATCCAGAAATAATAGACCGTATCCGGCTTAAGGCCGGTCACCCTGTAGTAAGTCGCATATTCCAGGTCCTGCGGCGTTATCGAGAGCCTGCCGGTGGCCCTGGTCCTGTCATCCGCAGTCCCGTACTGCAGGTAGTATACATATTGGCTGTTGAAATCCCACCCAAGGTCTATGAACGTGTCCCCGGCAAAATGATAGTTGAATACAGGCACGGTCGGCTTCTCGGCTTCTGTGGGCAGTTCAGGCAGCGTCGTCACAAGGATCGGGTCTGACGGGCCCGACATCAGGTTTACGCTGCGGCGGACCGCCCGCACCCATATCACGTAGGTCTTGTTCGGTTCGAGGTCATACAGCGTGATGTCGACATTGTGCCTTTTGCCGTCCCTGACGTTGTCCTCTGCATTGATGTCCTCGTCGGGGTCGTTTGGCGTCACGGTATGTCCGATCACCTTGTCAGCCGGGAGGTTTTCAAGGTCATTGTAATCCATTCCCGGGACATACTCCACGATGCCGACATCGATGGTCACTCCGCTGTCATATTCCACCTTCCTGAATTTCAGCGGATCGATGGACGGATCGCCCGCTTCCAGCTTGTCTGCCAGGTCGTCGACAGGCGGGATGAGGGTCTGCCCTATCTCATCCAGCTGCGAAGGCGTCCTGAAATACCATGACCATTCGCCGGGTCCGGAGTCCGGCGTTTTTCTGTCGGTGTACTGTTCATACCATTTATTTTTCAGTGTTATGACTGCTGTCGTGCTGGTGACCATTTCCCTGCCCTGTTTGTCCTTTTTCACCTTAAAGGGAGGCGTCGCAGGCACCACGGGCTGGTCCGTCGGTCCGGGTGCAGGCGTTATGAACACCTTCAACGCCGGATCCGATTCAAGAGTCACATTCTGGAGCATGTCGTCCACGTATTCGATAAAGTTCTTTTTTGCCACTATCTTCAGGTAATAGGTGGTGTTCGGCAGCAGATCCCTGATCGTATATTTGTAGCCAAGAAGTATGTTGCCGCTCATGACAAAGTTGCCCTGGCCCATTTTCAGGTCCGATGCGATTTTGCTGCCAGCCGGAGGATTGTTTATGAGGTTGGGGTCGGTAACGAGCCAGATGTCGTACATAACCTCGCTGTCAACCTCTCCGTTGCCTTTGCGGGGCGCCCTCCAGAGAATGGTCGCCTCGGTGGGTTTTATCTCCTCCCTCACCACCATGGCCGCGTCGGACAGTTCCGGGACCAGTTCCGGCACGGCCGGCTTTGCGGCGACTTCCGACTCCCTTATGTAAATCTTCGGGGAAGTGATGGATATTCCTGGATAGAGGTTCTGGCCGTTCCTGGTCACTATTGCCTTTATGACGTAATAGTAGTGTTCTTCGCCCGGCGCCACCGTCAGGAAGAATGTGGTGTCATCCTTCGATGCCATATATTGCTCTATGCTGCCTGAAGTCCCGGTCCCCCTGTATATCTGGTACGTGATTTTTATATCGCTGCCGCTCAGACCTGTGACCACAGGGCTCCACTCCAGTTTCCATATGGCGTTCCCCGTGACCGGATCCACAGACATTTTGGTGGTCCTGGCAAGAATATAGCTGCTTACGGCAACGACACGGCTCGAGGGTGAGCGTTTGAGTTCCGTATCGGCCGTGTCCGGCTCGATCTTTATGTAATACACCCTTCCCGGATCCCTCACTGTATGTATGTACTCCAGCTTGCCTGTCGATTCATTGACTGTCACCGGTCCGTTTGGGCCTATCTGTTCCTGCCCGATGTATATGGGCGGCGTATTGGCAAACTCTTTGTTCTCTGAAACGTAGAGCCTGTAATCCATCCTTTTGCCGGCATACCATACGTCATCCCATATGATCATTATCTGGTTAGGCCCGTACGAATAAGCTTCCAGCTCTATGTCCGTGAGGAACTTGACTGTATTGGAAGGTGTCGATTCGGGACTGGTATATGTGCCTGCCTCAGAAGCATAGGTATAGTAAGCCCTGGCATATGCATAGTAAACGGTACCTGGATTAAGTTCCTTCAGGCGTATCCTGTTGTCTGCGGCAGTATCCGCCGGCACGTCCGCCTCTTTCAGGATCGTTGGCTTCGCAGGTTTATACGGCTTTGTGACCTCCTGCAGGTAGTAGTTCAGGTATATGCTCGGGGAAGGGATATCCCGTGGCCGGGCTACCCTGTCGGTTTTCAGGTCAACATAATACTTATCGAACTCATTATAGCCTATGGCAGGCTGGACATTCGGCGGCTGGCTGTAAACAGCTTCGACCCTGAGCCTTTCGGGAGCAGGCTGGGGCACGTTGTCTGCCGCAGCCGACGGTACCGGAATGCTGAACTGTACAGCAAGCAGCAAAAAGGCCAGTATGCCCGTCACTCTCCTGTGCAGCCTGTTGTGCGGTCTGTCTGGCAATTTCCCGTGCATTGTCCCGAACATCCTCCCGTCTATCCTGTTGCTTGATCTTTTATGCGGATTCATTGGCATATCACCTCATATTAGTTACATCTGCTGCCGGTCACAGCATTTACAGGTCGCCGGTCAGTTCCAGAAGCCTTGCGAAAGCGGCCACTGCCTCGGCACGGGTCATGGTGCCCTTCGGCCGGAACCTCCCCGAAGCGTCCAGCTGCATCACACCGACGTCGATCACTATGAGCACGGACATATAATACTGGTCGTCTATATCCCTCTCATCTGTTATTACTGCCGATGTCCGCGGCCTCAGGCTGCGCGGATCCGTCCCTTTCCTGACAGCAAGCAGTCTTGCGAGCACGGCCGCGGTCTGCTGCCTGCTCGCGTCTTTTGCAAGCGAATTGGGATGCAGCAGGTCATCAAGGCCAAGTTCCGCAAGTTTGCTCCTTATGTTGAGCCCGGTGTTTGCAGGAGCCATTCCTGTCACCAGTTCATACAGGAGTACTATTTCACCGCTTGTCACTTTGACTTCCGGCATGAAATTGGCTCCTGCTCCCTTGAAAACGCTTTCGAGATCATATTTGGCGGCCATCTTCAGAATGTAGTTCCTTGCCCAGTGGTCTTCCGGGATGCCGCCAATGCCCCTGCCCGGCACGAGGATAACGTACATGCCCGGTTTCAGCAATTCGAGCATGACGACCGACCCCGATTCTGTCATTGTGACCTTCTGCCAGCTGCCTGTTCCCTTGTATCTCACATATGCCGACTTCAGCACGTTGGACTCGCCTGTCTTCAATTTTACGGAAAGAGGCGCATCGAAAGCGGGTATTTCCCTTATCGTGTTCGTGAGCTTTATCGTTTTGATCGTGTTGTCGATGTATATGGACA
>JAKOPX010000438.1 GCA_029778665.1 Bacillota bacterium
AACATGCTGGCTGCAGCCGCCGATGCCGCGCAGGACATGGTCTCTTATTATGACGATGACTACGACATAGAGCGCGAGCGGCCGGAATTTTCCGAAAGGAACGTGGCTTTACAGGGCGCTGCAGATGCTCTGCGCTTGCAGGCTCAGATACTGACGGAGATGCAGTCCCGAAAGAAGCCCGTGATCATCGTAAACAAGGATATTCCCGTGCTGGTGCAGATAACGGAGCGCATTCCGCTTGAAATACTGCTCGAATCGGGGGTGATAGGTAAATGAAAAAACTCTTTGTCCTGATTTTTCTTTTTGTCTTTGCCTGTCCCGTCTTTGCCGAAGAAGCGCCCATACAGGCAGCGCGGGAGACGGCGCCCGTGCTCATGCCCTTTCGCGTGTGGGTCCTTCCCGGCTGGGATAACGGCGTTCAGACGGCGGGGCACTACGAGTATTTCGAGATGCTTGTCCCGGCGGAAGGTTTGTCTCTTGTGTCTCCCGTGATGGAGCCGTCAATTCCGACTCCGTAACGGTTGACAACAAAAAAGGTTAGTGATAATATCTGTTTAAGAATTCTAAAAAAAGGAGCTAATGCGCATGCGCAGGAAAATGTGTAAAAGAAAAGGTTTTACGATGGTAGAGCTCATGGTGGTCATCATAATCATGGCGATATTGGGACTGGCGGTCATGCCTTCGTTAATCGGCAGTTCGGAGAAGGCAAAGTATTCTACGGCATGGTCGGATTTAAATGCTATTTCCCATGCATTTACCGCTTTTTACGGACGAGTCGGAAACCTTCCTAAAATAACCGCTGATGACTTAAAGACAGGTATATTTACTGCGGGTACGGGTCCCGAATTTACCGGAATTAACTGCGAAGACCTGTTTCAATCTTTCTTAGGAAAGCCGCTTGCACAGATTAAAGATCCTTGGGGAGCTCCTTATAAGGTTGCCAGTTCTTGGGATCCGGCTGGGTGTACCGGATATGTTGTTGTTTATGTTACGGGCGGAACGACAGATAAAGCTACGTTCGGTACGGGTATTTCCGTTACCGCAAGGACCGATCCCTATAACAACGGCCAGCCCATGGCAAAACTTGTCATCAACGTGATGTAACATGAAACTGCCAAAGCTGTCCTTCGAAGAACCGGAGATCGACCTGTGGACCGTCAAACCCGACGTCTACATCGACCTGCGCCCCTTTCCTTACGGCGTGAGCGAGCAGGCCTATGCCTATTCCTTCGGCGGGGAAGTTCTGGTCTCGCCGAAGGAAGATCTCCTTTCCGTGATCGAAGATAAGACGAAACTCGGGATCATCCTTCCCAATAACA
>JAKOPX010000439.1 GCA_029778665.1 Bacillota bacterium
AGTATATCCTGTCAGGATCAACGGCAAAACAGTCGATGAAGACGTGCTGTCCGGAGTTACCGTTTTCTTCTTCGCATTTATTTGCATTTTTGCAGTGGCTTTGCTTATCGTTTCGGCAGAAGGGAAAGACATGATATCGAACTTCACTGCTGTTACCGCATGTATCGGCAATATAGGGCCAGGCCTCGGGATCGTCGGGCCCATGGGGAACTTCTCGACATACTCGGCCCTGAGCAAGGCTGTTTTCTCCTTCTGCATGATCGCGGGCAGGCTGGAGATATTCCCGATACTTCTGTTGTTCGCTCCGACGTTCTGGAAGAAGGTAAATATTTAAACAGTACCCACTGGCGGCAGCCATGGCAGCGGTTGAGCCGCACTGCTCGAATCTTTCCTGAACGAATGTTTTTTCCAGGCACCTGGGACAGATGATATGAACAGAACTGTGAATCCCTGGGCAGGAGGTATCCGCAGTGGATACAGGGCTTTTTGTAGAAAGCCACAACAACACCGCCTTTCATTATTCAATTGTAAGAAAGGCATTCCCTGCTGTAATCATCTTTCAGGTGTGAAATGCCGGATACGGAGGGGTGTTTTTGGGGTGATTGAATGTGAGAAGTTCATATTGCGTAGACTATAACACCAATGATACCGGCTCCAAGCATCACGAAGATCGGGTCCGGCCTGAATTTCCTCATCGTGAACAGGCCGGCGGCAAACAGCCCGAGTGCTGCAAAGTCCAGGTCCGAGAGGCTGAATGAGAAGCCGGCAGTGCCGAAGAGCGCCGCAGCCAGAATGGAGAGGTCGGAAGAGGCTATCAGGGCGACGACTGCCGGACGGAGGACTTTTATTATGCCATGGACCAGGCTCAGGCCTTTGAACCTGTTATAAAGCGCGGCAAGTATGAGCACGATGATGCATGATGGTGTGATACAGCCTGCAGTTGCAGCGACCGCTCCGGGGATGCCGGCCACTTTGATTCCGACGAATGTGGATGCGTTGATCGCTATCGGACCCGGCGTTACCTGGGATATTGTCAGGATGTCCATGAACTCGGCCTGGGTCAGCCAGGAATTGACTCCGATAACCTGCTCCTGTATCAGAGGCAAAGCTGCATATCCTCCGCCGAAACTGAACAGGCCGACGATGAAGAAACTCCAGTAAAGCCTGAGCAATATCATTCGGACCCCTCCTTACCGCCACGGAGGGGTTTTTTGCCCGCGCCATCGTTTGAAGCGGCATTTTCTCCCGCATATGGAGCTGCATTCCCGACCGTGTCCGCGGCCGGACTTTTCCCTCTGCGGAGGGCAGTGTACGCTCCGAGCATTCCCGATACCATAAGGATGAGTATTATGTTCACGTTGAAAAACGAAGCCGCTGTGAAGGAAAGCGCCATTACGGCCACAGGCAGTACCTGCCTGATTTTTATGATCCTTGCAGCCATGCCGATGACCACATCGGTTATGACAGCGGCCACACCTGCCTGCATGCCCCTGAACAGTGCCCGTGTTGTAGGGTCGTCGCGAAATGCCATATAGAAATAGGATATGACCGTGATTATGATGAACGGAGGAAAAACTGTGCCAAGGATCGTGAGGAATGCGCCCGGGATGCCGGCCATCCTGTATCCCACCAGGATGGATGCGTTTATGGCGACAGGGCCGGGCGCTGACTGGCTTATGGCAACCAGGTCGAGCATTTCGTCCTCATCTATCCATTTCAGCCTTTTGACAAAGCGTTTCTGCATAAGAGCGACAATGACATAACCGCCGCCGAAAGTGAAAGCGCTCAGTATGAATGCAGAATAAAAAAGGTTCCAGTAAAAGCGTGCATCCTTTTTCAATTGCCTTCTCCTTTAGCCGGCATGCATGCCTGCCGCATGTTTTTTATAACCATCCCCTGGCTGCACGTCAGTCCGTTCAGTTACTCCTCGACCCTGATCACTGCGACAGGGCAGCCTTCCTCAGCTTCTTTTGCACAATCCTCGGCTCCTTCAGGAACTTCCTCCACGTATACCTCCGCGAGGCCGTCGTCAGCCATACGGAATACCTCCGGGCAGGTCGTGGCACAAAGTTCGCATGCGATGCAGCCGTCTCTGTCGATCGATGCTTTCATTGATCATTCTCCTTTACTGTTTAGATTTCATGCAAACCATACATGATATTATGTCACAAAAACAAACATATATTTGATGTTTGGCCTGCTTGCCGCATTACTTATTGTTTCCATCAGCTTTGCCTGTTGAAACATTTTTCAGGATTTTCCGTCTATGACTATTGCGGACAAGGCGTGGACGGATGAATATAGATGCACTGGCTGCACTGGTTTTTGCAGGAGACATGAAAGACGATGCCTGAAAGGTTTGAAGGTGATATGAAAAAGGTTGCTGTTTTACTGATTATCCTGATCCTTATATCTGCTGCCGTATTTGCGGTGCGGGAGATCCTGCCGGCAACCGGCTTGCTGTCCGGTGCAGCCGGCGGCGAGCCTCGAAAGGATTCTGATGCCGTAACCGGAAGGGTTTCCGTGAAGGAAAACGGAACCGGGCAGCGGAAAAACAGCCCGGGCGGCGATGAAAATGGAAAATCTGCCGACGGAGCGGGCATGTACGATGATACCGGCAGCATGGCAGGCAGTGATGCGGTGTATCTTATCAATGAAGAAGGGACCACCGTCGCTGAGAGGATAATGTCGCCGGAAGGCTTCGAACGCGTGGAACTGGAAAATGGCTCATTCGGCGAATTCCTGCGGAACCTGCCTCTGAAACCCCATGGGACCAAAGTCAGGTTTTATGACGGACAAATCAAGTCGTGGGACGTCCATGCGGCAGTGATCGACATTGATGTCGGGGACCGGGATCTGCAGCAATGTGCGGATGCAGTGATAAGGCTCCGGGCGGAATACCTTTATTCAAAAGGGCTATACGATCAGATACATTTCAACTTCACCAACGGGTTCAACGCCGAGTACAAAAAGTGGATGGAAGGATACAGGATCAGGGTCTCGGGGAACGATGCCCGGTGGGTGAAGCAGGAGGACAGGGATACAGGCTATGCATCTTTCAGGAGATACCTGGACATGGTATTCGCATATGCGGGTACGCTGTCTCTCTCTAAAGAGATGGAGAAGACAGATATACAGGATCTGAAGCCGGGTGACGTGTTCCTGAAGGGAGGCAGTCCCGGGCATTGTGTTATCGTTGTCGACATGGCCGTGAATACTGAGACCGGTGAGAAGGTATTTCTGATCGCACAGAGCTACATGCCTGCACAGGACATACACGTACTCAAGAATCCGTCAAAAGGCGACGGAGACCCATGGTATCCGCTTGATTTCGGCGATACGCTGATCACTCCTGAATGGACGTTTACGGCGGACCAGGCATACAGGTTCCCGGGCGGCGATGACAAGTAAAGGCTCAAGCGTTTTCATTTATACCTGCCGGCTTTTTTAGTATAATAAATATAAAGTGTTTGCACATGTAATGACGACTACTTACGCATGAAAAAACGGACAAGGAGAGACACCATGCATATCAATGGATCCGGAAACAATGACGCAGGCAGGTCCGGACGCATGGACAACACCGGGACCAGGCGCCTGGATGTGAGCAGATCGAAGTTTGAACTTACGGCAATAAAGCCTGAACAGTATCCTGAAGGCGACCTTCCGGAGATAGCCCTGGTCGGCAGATCTAATGTGGGCAAATCGTCGCTGGTGAACTCGCTACTCAACAGGAAAGGCCTGGCAAAGGTCTCATCCGAGCCCGGCAAGACACGGGGTATAAATTTCTATAACGTCGATGATACCATGTACTTAGTCGATCTTCCCGGATATGGCTATGCAAAGGTATCCAAACAGGAAAAGGCGTCCTGGGCGGAAATGATCGAAACATACCTGCACACCAGGAGGCAGCTCAAACTGGTCATCATGCTCGTCGATATAAGGCACACACCGACTGAGGACGACAGGCTGATGTACAGGTGGATACTGGACCGCGGGATCGCCCACATGGTGATAGCCACCAAGGCTGACAAGATATCCAGGGGCCGGATACAGGGAAGGCTCTCGGAAATCAGGAAGGTCTTGGGGATCAAGGCTGATGTCAGCCTTACGGCATATTCGTCCGAAACAGGGCAGGGAAAGGAACAGGTCTGGAGGGATCTGGAGAAGGCCGTGCTTGATCAGACGGTCAATGAACAGATCTGACGGGTAGAAAGCGGGAATATGCGAGGCTGAAGCAAAGATATGAGGATATATTCTTTCGACCCCATCGCTGACGAAAACTGCAAGGTACTCATACTTGGGACCATGCCGGGCGTCATGTCGCTTAAGAAGCAGCAGTATTACGGATTTGAACGCAATGCATTCTGGCGGATCATATATGCTGTTTTTGGCCGGGAACCGGATGAGGATTATGAACTTCGCAAGGCATTCCTGCTCGAACACCGTATTGCGCTCTGGGATGTACTGAAAGCGTGTGAAAGGGAAGGCAGCAGCGACAGTGAGATAAGGAACCCCGAACCCAATGATTTCGAGAGCTTTTTCAGACGCTGCAAAGGCATCAGGTATGTGTGCTTCAACGGCGGACCGGCCCGGAGGCTGTATGAGCGTTTTGTCAGGAAGAAAGGGACCGGAAGCCACATCACGCAGTATTTCGACCTTCCTTCCACAAGCCCGGCATATGTGCTGGCTTTCGAAAAAAAGCTGGAAAAATGGATGCTGCTGAAAGAACTGGCCGGGGACGACTGAAAAACCGGCACAGGACAAATGAAGATCCGGCCCGGAACGATTAACGGACTGTTCCGGGACCACATACGTCCTCATATCCCGCGGACAACGTTGTTGATCCATTTCCGCGAACGTATCCTGAAAAAGCACATCACGGCCTTGTACACTTCCTGGAGGCTTACCAGCAGGAACACCCATACGATGTCGAGCCTGAACACCATGCCGCCAAGCCATGCCAGGGGCATGCCTATGAACCAGACGGCGGTCAGGTCCAGGAAGATGGTGAACCTTATGTCGCCTCCGCCTCTCATAGCCCCGACTATTGCCACGCTGGCGTAGGACTGGAACGGTATGATAATGGCTGCGACGATCAGAAGCCCCATAGCGTTGCCGACGACCGTATCTGAAACTTTGTAAGGAGACAGCACCAGCGGCCTTGAAAGGACCAGGAATCCCGAGACCACGGCCGATATCATCAGTGTTATCCTGAGGAACCTTATGGCATATCTGTATGCCGTCTCATTGTCATTTTCGCCGATCTTGTTGCCGACCATGATGAGGCATGCCGCGGATACACCGTTAAAGAATACGAAAGTCATGCTGCGGATCGTTGAGGTGATGTTGACGGAAGCGGCGGCTTCAGTGCTCATCAGTGCATATATCGCCATATACAGGGATGTGCCCAAAGCCCAGATGCCGTCTTTTGCGATGAGCTCGCCGGAAGTGCCGAAGAATTTCCTTACCAGGTCGGAACTGATGCTGAGCAGGTCTTTCGGCTTTATCGCAACAATATTACGGGAAGCATACACGGCACACAAAATGATGGCAGACTCCGTGAACCGTGCCATCACCGTGGCGTATGCCGATCCCGCCACACCCAGGGCAGGCATCCCGAGCCTGCCGAATATCAGCACGTAATTCAGCGAAGTGTTCACGATTATCCCGGCAAAGTTCGCTATCAGGGGCAGCCTGACATTTCCCGTGCTCCGAAGCGCACTGGAGAAGCAGATCGAGAAAGTCATCAGCAGGAAACTTATGCTCACGGGCTTCAGGTATCTGCTTCCGAGTCCGATGACGCTGGTGTCTTTTGAAAGCAGGGACAGTATGAACTCCGGCGCTGCAAAGGACGGTATGAAAAACACCAATGCAGTCAGCGTCGTGATGACAAGGCTCAGTGAAACCACTTTCTTAACCTGGTCATATTTCCGGCTGCCCCAGAACTGTGAAATATATATGGATATCCCGCCGCCTATGGCGGAAAGCACGACGTTGAGTATGAAATAGACCTGGTTGGCCAGTCCCACCGCAGCTACGCTTGCATCGCCAAGCTGTCCGACAAGGATATTGTTCGTGAGGTTCAGCGATGATGACAGGAATTGCTGCAATGCGACCGGTACCGCTATGCCCAGGAATCTTTTCCTGAATTCATTTTCGCCGGGTAATCCCGGATCCCGTGATAAAGCTGTCTTTTCCTGCATCCTGAGATCTCCGTCCTGTTGTGTCGAATTTTCTGCGGATATATCGTCGAATTTGCCGGGTGCATTCCAGCATTGGCCATATCAATTGACATATTAATTATAAATCTTTCGTGTGTTCCCGCTTGTCAAATATTGCTCACCGGTTTTCATAAATTGCTTTTTTCGAATAATGTCATCTTTTTTTAAGGATTCTGTAACCAAAAATCGTCAATGTTGCGTTATAATGATAATGTGCTTGTACTGTAAGCGCCAAACGAAAGAAGAGGGGGCAAGTCATGAAATTCAGGTCAAAATTCGCAGCGGCAACGATAATGTTGGTCCTGGTCATTTCGTTGAGCCTGAACATCGTATCTGCCATAAACCAGACGGCAATACCCGGATCGGACCAGGATCCGCTGGTCAGCAAAAGCTACGTCGATGCTGCGTTCGAGCAGTTGTCATCTTGGATACAGACGCTTCTGACAAAGAATGACGAACTGACCAATAAGATTGCAGAACAGGAAAAACAAATAAAGGCGCTCCAGGCTGAACTGAATGCACTGAAATCGGGAACTGCCGCGGACCCGGCGCCGTCAGGGGGCAGCAATGGCGGGAAGACAGGAGAACAGCAACAGCCTGCTGCGCAGCTCAAGGGCGTTGTCAACGTTGCCGCACTCAACCTGCGTGAAAAGCCTAACACATCATCGCGCAAACTGGGAACGCTGTATAAGAATGAGACCATCACCATACTTTCGGATGAGGGCAACGGATGGTACAAGGTCAAGACATCCAAGGGGACGACGGGATATGTGTTCGCTACATATGTGACAGTTAAGAAATAATGGTGATGGAATAAAGACGAAATGTACCGGGATCATAGCTGAACCGGATGGAAACGAAGCTGCGTCAGCCTCTGAAATGGCTACCGCAGCTTTTTTATATAGGAAAACCCGGACCGGCGCAACCGGACCAGGTTTACTGGTTTAACTGAATCAGGATCATGTGGTCCTGCCTGATGCCGGGACAGCTTTCAGGACAGCTTTATTTTGCCCGACTTTATCAGTTCCATGTTCCTGTCGATGAGTTCTTTCCTGACCTGCACACATGCGTATGACCTCAACGGATCTTCCGGCGTGTTGATCACATAGTCCAGCATCTTGTCGACCGTGGTGCGCGCCACATGGACCCTTGTGTCGGAAGAGGCATAATATATCAGCAACTCTCCGTTGGCCCTTGCGACCGCACCATTGCAGAACACCACGTTCGATACGTCTCCGACCCGTTCTTCGCCTTCCGGGGCTATGAGATAGCCGCCGGGCCTGTGTGTCACGATCTCGGGATGCTCAAGGTCGGAAAGGAAGGCGTAGATCACGTATCGCAGCCCAGCTGCGGTGTTCCTCACACCATGGGCGATATGCAGCCAGCCTTTTTCCGTCTTTATCGGCGCCGGACCCTGGCCGTTCTTGACTTCTTTTATCGTGTGGTATTCCTTGCAGTCTATCAGGAACTCTTCGTCGACGGATGCGTTTTCGATGTCGTCGGCAAGAGCCCACCCGATGCCGCCGCCTGTACCGGTCTCGATGAAACCGTCCTGTGGCCTCGTGTAAAATGCATATTTCCCGTTCACAAATTCCGGATGCAGCACGACGTTCCTCTGCTGCGGCGATCTTGTCCTGAGGTCGGGAAGGCGTTCCCATGTTTTCAGGTCCCGGGTCCTGGCTATGCCGCATGCCGCCACTGCGCTGGAAGTATCACCCGGAGGTGCGTCGGGATCCTTGCGTTCAGTGCAGAAAAGGCCGTAGATCCAGCCGTCCTCATGCTTTGTCAGCCTCATGTCATAGACATTGACATCCGGGTCATCGGTTTCAGGCATGATGACGGGATAGTCCCAGAACCTGAAATTATCTGTGCCGTTCTCGCTTTCCGCCACCGCAAAGAAGGATTTCCTGTCGTAACCTTCAACGCGCGCCACGAGGTATATCTTCCCGTCGAGTTCGATCGCGCCCGGATTGAACACGCTGTTGACGCCAAGCCTTTCCATGAGGTAGGGATTCGTTTCCTCGTTGAGATCGTATTTCCAGAACAGGGGGACATGGTCCCTTGTCAGCACCGGGTACCTGAACCTCTCAAAAATCCCGTTGCCGGACGGGAGAGGCTCGTTTTTGCGGGTGATCAGACTGTTGTATTCGGATATGAGCTGGTCGAGCCTGTTTTTGAAATAGCTGCTCATGTTTTTTCGCCTCCTGGTACAATTTTGAACCTGGCAGGAATCATGTCCTGCCATTATTGCTGATCGCGGAGAACACGCGCCGGAATCCCGCGGGCATCGGTCATCTGCCTTCGTGATCAGCTGCTCTCCTGATGATCTCGAAACACATGCGGCTGTTGTGGTAAGGACATTTCCAGGGGCTTATCCTCTCGTCGCCCGCCAGCGGCCTGCCGTCACGTGAGACTGACCGGCGCCATTCGCCGTTGTTGCGGTCTGCTATATACATGTCTATGAACCGCCAGGTTTTCAGTGCTTCGTCCAGGAATGCCCCTTTGCCTGTCAGCTGCCATGCGTTGAAGAAGCCGACGACTGCTTCTGCCTGCGGCCACCAGTCCTTGTTGTCGTCAAGGGACGTGCCGTGCTTTTCATTGAAAATACCGCCGAATTTCCTGTCGACACCGGCCTGAAGGACGCTTTCGGCCATATTTACAGCGGTTTTTTCGGCTCTTTCCAGGAGTTCGCGGTCTCCGAGCACTTCGGCAGCCTCATGGATAAGCCAGCTTCCTTCTATATCATGCCCGTAGGATGTGATGTCGTCACATGGGGTCCAGTCCATACCGAAGAAAAGCCTGAAACTCCAGGTGCTGCTGTCGACTATGTGGTCCAGCACGGTTTCAAGCAGTGCCTTCAGGCTTTCCCTGAGCTCATCCGGCTTCCAGACCCTGTACAGGTTAGTGTAGGCCTCGAGGACATGCAGATGCGTGTTCATCGATTTCGGTACATTCATGTCTTTTTCGCTCAGGCTCATGTCGGACAGGGGAGACCAGTCGCAGGCGAGCGCTTCCAGGTAGCCGCCGTGCTTTTTGTCCCTTGCATGCCGTTCCAGGGTCCTGTACAGGCCAATGGCCAGTTCCAGCGCTGAATCGTCTCCGACAGCGCGGTAGTATTCCGACAGGCCGTATATGACGAACGCATTGGCGTATACCTGGTTTTTCGTATCCTTCGGCATGCCCGTGTGATCGAGCATCCAGTATACACCCATGTGTTCGCGGTTTATGAAGCGGTCCCGGATGTATTCGTAAGCACGGGCTGCCATTTCGAGATACTTTTTATCCCCGTACAGCCTGTATGCCGCCGAAAATGTCCAGAGTATACGGGCATTCAATACGGATGCCTTGTCATGCAGGGCATCCGTATCGAGGTTCCCGGAGATATAGCCGTAAAAACCGCCGTTCTCATTGTCCACAGCGTGTCTGCACCAGAAATCCAGTATGTTCGATCTTAATTCATTCTCAGCCTGTTCTTTAAGTTGCCATACAGCAGAAAGCATTGCCGCACCTCGTGTCATCTGTATTCGATATCGTCTCCATATACTGCTTCGGAATTGCTCTTTATGTACTCCACCACTTCGTCCGCCTGTGCAAATGCAAGTGCGACATATGTATCCGCTGCCCCATAATAGATAGCTATCCTTCCGGATTCGGCGTCATGCAGCGCAGCGCACGGGAAGACCACGTTCGGGACAAAACCCGTGGTTTCGTACGGTTTTTCAGGGGCCAGCAGGTAATCGGCGCACCTGTACCGTACTATGGAGGGGTTGTCCCTGTCGAGTATCGCGGCACCCATACTGTAAACATAGCCGCTGCATGTCGTTGTGACTCCGTGGTAGAAGAGCAGCCATCCTTCATCGGTCTCGATGGGCACAGGGCCTGCCCCGATCTTGGTGTTCTGCCACCATCCTCTTCCGCCCCTGGACATCACGCGCCTGTGCCTGCCCCAGTACTTAAGATCTGCACTTTCGCTGATAAATATGTCGCCGAACGGTGTGTGGCCGCTGTCGCTGGGTCTGCTTAGCAGCATGTATTTCCCGTTTATCCTCCTGGGGAAAAGGACTCCGTTCCTGTTGAAAGGAGGGAAGGGATTCTCGAGCCTTATGAATTCCCTGAAATCCGTGGTCATGCCAAGACCGAGCGCCGCACCGGCAAAATCGGTACACCAGATAATATAGTAAACGCCGTCGATTTCCACGAGCCGGGGATCATAGGCATAATTGGGGTCATACGGCTTTCCTTCTTCGTCTTTCCATCTGATCGGTTCGTCATCTATTTCCCAGTGTATCGCATCGTCACTGCGTCCAATATGGAGCCTGGCTTTACCGTCCGTGTGATCGGCCCTGAAGATCCCGACGAACCCGTTCCCATACGGTATCACTGCGCTGTTGTATACCCTTCCACAGTGCTGAGTGGGGTTGCGGTCTATTACGGGATTGCCGCTGTATCTCCACACAACGCCTTTGCAGTCGCCCGGTCTGTCCTCCCAGGGCATGTTTTTCAATGGCCTGCCGATTATACCCATGCTTGCTGCCTCCTTTTAGTAACATTACATATTGATGTTTGTAATATTATATTATCAGATGACAAGTTGTCAGTAAAGTGGTAAAATGGTGATGAACGAGTTTCCACCGACAAGGAGGTACTATGTCCGGTAAGGTTACGATGGCGACGATAGCAAAAAAGCTCGGTGTATCGAAAAACACCGTTTCGCTGGCGCTGAGGGGAACCGGAGGTATCAGTGAGAAGACTCGGCGGCTGGTTGTCGAAACGGCTGCCAGGATGGGGTACAGCTACAAATCTTCGGGCAAAAGTGTTCCTGAAAGCAGGAACCTGTGCCTGGTCATCCCCAGGAGCACACAGGCCTCTCCCGACTTTTTCAGCAGCATACAGATGGGGATCGAGGATGAGGCGAAGAAAAGCAATATGAACACGATCCTACACTATTATGACGATACCGGGGAAGACCCGCAGATCCCGAACTGCATACGGGAAGGGATGATATCAGGGATAATCACACTGGGCAGGGTCAGCCGGAATATGGTACTGAAACTCAAGGCAACCGGACTGCCAGTTGTCATGGTAGACAACTACTTCGACGACATGGAGGCCGACTGTGTGCTGACTGATAACCATTGCGGCGGTTATGCGGCCACCGGGCACCTTATAGCCAACGGACACAGGAATATTGCCTTCTTTGGGGAAATCCACGCTTCAGTGAGCTTCTATGACCGGTATATGGGCTACAGAAAAGCGCTTGAGAATGCAGGGCTGACGATGCCCCTCCACTGTGCTGCCCTGACAGACTGCCCGGAGATAGTCACGGCGGAAGAACTGGCGGAACTCCTGCGGCACATATCGGTGGAAGGGGATTTTCCGACCGGCTTCGTCTGCTGCAACGATGCAGCGGCCATCACGCTGTGCAAGGCTTTGAAACAGATGGGAGTCGACATACCCGGGGAAGTTTCCGTCATAGGGTTTGATGATATAAGCGGAGCTTCCCAGATAGAGCCTGAACTGACCACGATGCGGGTGAGAAGGGAGTACATGGGCAGGAAAGCGGTAAACATGCTTCTGGCCAGGATCTCCGGCAGTGAAGGTATAACCGGGAAACTGCTCCTGCCTGCTACACTTGTAGAGCGCCACACCGTAAAGAGGATGGATGTTTGATAACTGCAGCAGTTACGGAAGCGGCGGAAGGAAAACGGCGAGTGGAAAAATGATGGGAAATCGGGTATAATAGAAACTGCCGGTGTTTTATCGTGACACCTGCAGTTTTCTGTTTACGGGGGTTTGTCTTGAGAGCGATAAAAGAGGCAAAAGTGATTTCCAGGGTCAGAAGGAAGACAAATACCGGGAAGATCGTCATTATCCTGCTGGCTGCTTTTATACTGCAGTTCATGGCTGTGATGGCGCTGATCACTTTTGGCGGGACATCCGATCCTGAAGCCCGGACAGAATACCTGATCATACTGGGCGCCGAACTTTATGGAGAGACGCCGTCTGAAGCGCTGTACCAAAGGCTTGACACAGGCATCGCATACCTCAGGAAATACCCCGATACGATCGTGATCGTTTCAGGCGGACAGGGCAGAGGAGAGGACATCACGGAAGCTGAGGCGATGTACCGCTACCTTGTCGCTAACGGGATCGACGAAAACAGGATCATAAAGGAAACCGGCGCAACAAGCACGATGGAAAACTTCAGGTTTTCCAAAAAGCTGATAGAGCAGCGGGAAGGAAACTTTACAGGCGAGATCACTTTTGTGACGAACAGGTACCACATATTCCGTTCCAGGATGCTGGCAAAAAGAAACGGAATCAAAGCCCGCGCCCTTGCCGCAGGGTCATCCGGCACGAAAGCATCGGCGTACCTGAGGGAATACCTTGCATTTTACAAATCTCTCATTTTCGACAGATAATTTTGCCAACCGATAAGATCTTACATCCAGGCCTGGATGTAAAAGAATTTTAATTTCATCTTAACACTTTGTTCAAAATAATTTCGAGAATTCGTAATAATATTTGGGTAATATTAGTTTGAAAACAGGAAGAAATATGGCTTTCATGCAGAGAGGAGGTCTACCATGTACAGCAGTTACAACTACGATAACTATTACTGGCAGAAAAGGCGTCCTTCCGGTAAGCGGAGGGTATTGTCAACGATCGCCCTAATATTGGTGTCTTCACTGGTAAGCGGCTATGTTGTCGGAACGGTGCTTTACAATAGATTTGCTGCAGAGCTTGACAGCGTCCGCCGGTCCTTCGCGGACATGCAGACAGGCGGGAATTCTGATGGCTGGGACGAGTTGAGGTTGGGCACCGGACTTAAGGACAGCGGGGGAGATACCGCGGACAGCAGCAGCGGAGCAGGCGAAGCAGCGCACGGGACGGCCGGAGCGGATGAAAGCACTGTGCCTGAGGATCCGGGCCGTGATATGCTGCATTCCGTCAGCAAAGCTGACAGCCTGGTAAGCGCAGCTGTGCAGGCCGGATCTACTGTAACCGCAATCGCCAAGAAGGCGGGCCCTTCCATAGTCGGCATAAGGATGACCGTATCCGGGACCAGGACCAACTATTTCGGGTTCACGAACGGCTCTGTCAGTGAAGGTTCAGGAATAATCATCAGCAAGGACGGATACATAATGACGAACTACCATGTCGTATCCGGGGCCGACCCGAAACAGGGGACAGCGTCGAGGACCATACTCGAAGTGTTCCTGCCTGACGGAAGGGAAGCAAAAGCCACTTTCAGGGGCGGAGATGAGAAAACGGATCTTGCGGTCATCAAGATAGACATGAAAAACCTACCGGTGGCGGAACTCGGCGATTCGTCGAAGCTTGAAGTAGGTGAACTGGCCGTTGCGATCGGCAATCCGCTTGGAATGGAGTTCGCAGGCTCTGTTACAGTCGGAGTAATAAGTGCGCTGAACAGGTCCATCCAGATAAATGGCAGGACGATGAACGTCATACAGACCGACGCAGCGATAAATGAAGGAAACAGCGGAGGTGCGCTGCTCAATTCGCAGGGCAAGGTGATAGGCATAAACTCTGCGAAAATAGCGGCTTCCGGTGTGGAAGGCCTTGGGTTCGCGATCCCGATAAACGACGCATGGCCTGTAGTGGAGCAGCTCATAAAATATGGATATGTCAGGGGCAGGCCGTATATCGGCATCTCCGGAAAGGAGATAACGAGCATATATGCCAGCTACTACGGGATCCCCAAGGGGATATATGTGACCGATGTGATCGCCGGCAGCGCGGCCGAGAAAGCCGGGATCAGAAGGGGAGACATAATAGTGGCGATGGCCGGCAAAACTGTCGAGACAGTCCAGGACCTGGACAAAATAAAAGAGTCATACAAACCTGGCGATACAGTTACCGTCACTGTCGACAGGAACGGAAAGAAAGTGAATTTAAGCCTGACATTCGGCGAGGAAAAGTGATGCCGGTGGTTGCGGACCAGTAAGCGCTGGCTCCAACGGGGCGCCGTCCCCGTTTTATATAGAAAATCCCGGGTGCCCATGCGGCCCCGGGGTTTTTTTCAGATCCTGTGCGAATGCAAATCAGGTACAAGTGCCAGGCATCATAAGGCATCGGAACTGTTTCAGCTAAATGTCCAGCAACATTGCGTCTCCTGTACCTGGCATGCTGCCGGTGACCAGGGAGATGTCAGCGCCAAGCTGCCGGAAATCCCTTACGATATCTTCATATCCTCTTTCGATGTGTTCAACACCTGTGATCCTCGTCGTGCCTTCAGCCATGAGGCCTGCCAGCACAAGTGCAGTACCTGCCCTTATGTCTGCCGCATGCACCCAGGTGCCGGTGAGTTTCCTGAAGCTGTTGATGCGTGCGGTGCCGTTAACGGCCTCGATGTCAGCGCCCATCCTCCTGAGCTGCTCCACGTGGTTGAAGCGCATGGGGTAGACCCTGTCGGATATGGTGCTCCTTCCGTGTGCTTTCAGGAGAAGTGTTGTGACAGGCTGCTGGAAATCGCTCTCAAACATCGGGTATTTTCCCGTGCGGATCCTTGCAGCCCTGATCCTGCCGGTACCATCCACGGTTATGCTGTTTTCCTTCTGTTCGAATGACAGGCCTATCTCGGAAAGCTTTGTCATACATGGCTCAAGGTGCTTCGGTATGACGTCTTCAATAGTGATTATCCCGCCTGTAACGCCGGCCGCGATAAGATAAGCCCCAGCAATGAGCCGGTCGGGAGCGGGGGTATGGGTGCAGCCGCCAAGTCGGTCCACCCCGATGATCCTGATCGTATCCGTACCTGCGCCGTATATCCTGGCGCCCATCTTGTTGAGCATGACAGCAGTGTCGACGACTTCCGGATCCCTTGCGGCGTTGTACAGTGTCGTCCTGCCCTTTGCGAGTACGGCAGCCAGCATGACATTCACAGTAGCCCCGCAGGTCATGACGTCGAAGAATATCTCCGCTCCTCTGAGCTGATCCGCCTCGACCACGTAGTGGTCCTCATGCATCTCCACTCTCGCACCGAGAGCCCTGAGACCCTTGATATGCTGGTCGATGGGGCGGGATACGAAATTGTCGCCTCCCGGGTATCCAATAGACACGCGGCGGTATTTCGCCAGCAGCGCACCGACAAAATAATAAGCGGCACGGAATGCGGACGACAGGGCCGGATCGATATCGGCCGTATGGATGCCCGAAGGATCGATCGTATACAATCCGTTGCCGCCGCTTATGGATACGCCGATACTTTTCATTATTCTGAATACGATCTGTATATCTGAAATGTCAGGGATTCTCGAAATATGTACAGGTTCATCAGCCAGGCAACTGGCTGCCAGCAGTGCGAGAGAGCTGTTTTTGGAACCAGGGATCCTGATCTTGCCTTTCAGCGGTTGGGAGCTGTTTACTTCAAGCCATCTCATTTGTATATGCAATCTCGCTTTCTTGACAATATTGTTTGCTTAGCCTTATTATACCCGTAATCACTGAAAATGTTAATCAGTTTTTTTCAAAAATCGATTTTGCTGCCAAAAAATTCTTGTAATTTATGGCAATGTGCTGTCCTGTCCGTGCTTTCTGAAAAACATTGTAAAATAGCTGGTCGTGTAGTCGTAACCGCTTTTCGTTATGCGCGAAGAGTTATTGTGCCCTTTCATCCGGATATCCTTTGCAGATACTGCATCCATCGCAGTCATCAGGGCGGTCATAGACGGGACAGAATCCAGGTTGTCGTTTCCCATCCGGCTTATCGAGTCCAGGTCCCATGAACTGACGGCTTTCCAGGTGATCATGTCCATCTCGTCCGCTTCCGGTGCGCTGAGGTAATGGGAGAAATCTATCGAAGCTATCATGACCGTACCCGGATTATCCGATATGATCCCGCCCAGCAGGGAACCCAGCTTCCTGGCTTCTTCCGGCGAAAGGCTTCCATGGAGCAGCACGGGAACGATTTTTGCTTCCGGCAGGAAGTACTTTATATATGGAACGAGAGACGACACTGAGTGTTCGTTCTCAAACAGGTCGTCATTATGTGCGGCGCCGTATTCTTCAGCCAGCCGGGCCGTTATCCGTGTATCTGCTTCCAGGATGCCGAAAGGAGTGCCCCAGTCTGCCGAAGAAAACTGTATTTTGCTGATACCTTCAAGTTTGTGGTTCGGACCGGCGACGATCACTGTTTGGGGCGGGTCCACGGCAAGCGTACGGAAAAAGTCCGCTATCAGCCTGCGGGCCAACAGATGGTGCGGTACGATGCCGCCCATTATGGGACCTGTACCCGGATCCTCATTTATTTCGAACAGTGAATCCGAGGCCGGCGACCTGTCGTTGACGGATCTCATGAAATCATTTTCATTGTAATGCATGCATCTGAGCAGCCGGGCACTTCTTACGCCGTGTTTGCTGCCGGATTCCGGGACAGTCGCTCCATTCCGGACCGTTTGATCCGATGCCAGCGAGCCCGATGCCGGATCAGTCGGTTCCGGTTCATGTACCGGACCGGATGGATGCGGGTCTGCAGGGTTTCCGGGCGACACCGGGATCCCGTGTGCTTCCGGGAGCGGAGAAAGGCCGATCCGGCCCGACGCCGCGCCGGCGGCAAGCAGGCCAAGTACAGCGGCTGTCAATGCCAGTACCAGTACAGATGAAATTCTGTTGCGGTATTTCTTCAACCTGCCTGCCTCCATTCCGCTGCGACTACTTCTTTATCGTTATCTGCTCAGTCTGAGTGAAGCCTGCAATGTCGCTGTCCGTATGGCGTACGGCAGCGCTGTCTGCCGTGTATGTGCCAGGCGACACCGCTTTGGCGAAATACGTGATGCTGTAAGCCCTGTGATTGTAATTCCTGTTGTAATAACAGCCGAAAACGACTTTCTGCCCTGTGACTTCGTAAGGATAATGCCACATTGCATTGCCCCTGGTGTCCTTATCGATATACCAGGCATGGGTGTACCTCAGGCCGGCAGGGAGCACGTCGGTGACCTCATAGTACCCGTCGGGGGCATTTTCACCGAATCGCAGCGTCAATGTCACCTTGACGGTGTCAGAACGGTCGAAGGCAGTCCCGGGGCCATCTTTGCCCGGTGTCTCATAAGTCCTGCTTATCGATACCAGATTGCCCGCGGATCTCATTGATTCGCTCACAGGCATCGTATATGAACGCGCCGCGACTATTCTGCCGTTGATGTTGCTGAATTTTATCGAAGCAAGCTTTTCAGGGGTAAGTATCAGCCTGAAGAAGCTTCCCTTTTTCAGTTCCACTGTCTTTTTGACTCCATCGAGTTCGTAGGTGAAGCTGCCTGTCAGGTTCGCATCCTTGATATGGTTCGTTACGAATATCATCCTTTCCATGTTCACAAGGAGCATGGACGTCGAGTTGGATGAGATATATCTGAACAGCTTCATCTTTTCCGGAGCGTTTATCTTCATGGCTATCAGTGCGCACAGCGCCGTAGCGTCGATACTGTCATCCCGGCTTCCGGCTTCCAGCCATGCGTAGGTCTCGGTGACGGTCGCGACAGATGACATATACTCGCTGTAAATCTGCGCGGCTCCCTTGTGGTCACCGGCTTCTGCCAGCGCAACGCCAAGAGCAAGCCTGGTTTTCATGTCCAGGCCTTCAGAGGCAAGCAGCGACCTGATATCCAGCAGTACAGGCTCCTTGAGCGCCGCAAGCCCCCAATATGCGTATATCACATCCTCAGTCACTGTGTTTGCGTTTTCGATCAGGCCGTAGAAGTAGGATGCAAGGCCGTTCCTGTCCACGCTGTCTGCAGCCAGCGAGCACATCCTGGCAGACAGTTCGGGGCTGCTGCTGTCATAGGTCAGGAGTGCGAGCCCGCCGTCATAGGTCTGGTAATGCTGCAGGTCAAACTCCTCTTCGTAATAGACATCCTCATTGAAGTAGTTTTTCAGCAGTTTCACCGCGATCTTCCTCGCGAGTACCTGGTCGAGCCTGCGTCCCCAGTTCTGCCAGTAGAGCGAATGCAGTTCGTTGTAGAGGACCCATGAATCCTCGTTGAAGATCGTCAGGGTCGTAAGGCCTTTTGCGTCGGTCGCCAGGGATATGCCGTCGGTCAGGGGTATGAAATCGGTCACAGAGGTCTCCAGGAGGCTGTCGCTGACCCTGAAGCTGCGTTCCATGGCATCCCTGCGGCTGCCGTATGTGCCTTCGATCCTGACGGTATAGTTACCTGCGTCAAGGGATCCGAGCTGTATCTCAGTGTTCAGCCTTGCAGTGCCTTTTGCCGTGAAAGTCCTGGCAGTCCCGTTTTCCGGGATGAGGGTAACCCTGAAGTCCACTTCCGCGCCAACGGGAAGTTCCTCTCCGTTGGCCCTTACAAGTATCGAAGGACTGTCCCCGGTTATGAACGACTTGTTGAATATGGAATCCACGAAGAACGGGAGCTTTGCAGATACATTGGCGGTCCTGGTCCCCGCCCGGAGATCGCCTGTGACCGCCTGGCAGGTGATCCTCCAGGAAGTCAGGTTGTCAGGCAGCCTGAATGTGACTTCAGTCTTGCCGTCTGCGCCAGTTCTGACCGTGGTGAACAGCGCGGTATCCCTGAAATCTTTGCGGATACTGGAGTCGCCGCCTTCTCCGCCCATTTCCGCTCCCGGGCTTTCGTTTTCCGGCAAGGGTTTATATGACAGGTATTCCGAGATCAGGCCGGAGTTGATGCATATTCCGTACAGTTCACCGAGTATATCCGCGCTTTGCCCGTACAGGGCGAAATACGCCTCATCCACTACGCTTATATTGACTTCTGCAGCCGCAGGGTTTCCGGAAGCGTCTTTCACGTCCACCGACAGCCTCACTTCATCTCCGGGCTTATAGCTCTGCCTGTCGGGCGTTATGCTGATGTCCAGCTTTTTTTCATTGAAATCGTACCTGTACAGGTTCATGCCGGCATCATATATCCCGGCGCCGTCGAAGCACAGGGCTTTGACGTAAATGTTCGGTATGAAGCTGCTTTCGAACGGAAATTCGTACACTGCGTTTTCAGAGACCGTACAGTCGACGATCCCGTTTCGCATCCTGACAAACAGGTATCTTCTGTTTTTGCCCTCGAACTGCTCATCGTCATTGTATCTCACTTCAGCCCTGACCGTTTCTCCGGTCCGGTATGGTTTGTAGTAGTCGGACTGAGACAGTACATATTTCTTTTCGTTGTACGGGTCGAACGCGTCCCAGTTGTAGAGGTACTCCGTCACTTCGATGGGGCGGCCCTGCGAATCGGATGCATATATCACCAGCTTATAGGATTTGGTCCTGTCGTATGGGTACTGTATTTCATACTTGCCGTCGACGGTGGTGAAGCTGTATTCGGATACGAGGTCCTCAACCTGGCGGTAGGTATACGTGTCACGCCGCACCTTATTTATATGGTCATAGTAGTAGCCTGTCTTTTCGGCGACATAGTAGATCTCGTAAAGCTTTGCCTTTACCGGCATATCGACGCTTTTGCCCCTGTAGTCGTCGACTCCGGGATAGCCCGAACCGCCGGCTTTAAGGCCGGAAATGTCGATCATGCTGGTGGCAAAGGATACGGTACCTTTGCTGCCTTCTGCTTTTGAACTTACCTCTATCATGGTATCCCTGGGAAAGACATAGACGCGCTGGCTTTCCCTTACCTGCTGTTCTTCGGCGTCGCTGTTGACAAGCGAGAATTCCAGCACCTGGGGTCTCCAGCTCTTTTCATCAGTAAGAGGGCGGACGGACACTGATGCTTTTCCATTGTCGTCGCATGTCAGTACGCCGCTGTCAAATGTCTTGTAGTCTATCAGTGTGCTGTGGTCGAGTTTCATGCCTGATGCCGGGGTGCCTTCGAAGAAGGAGGAAGTGATGTCAAAATTCACGGTTTCCCATGCGAACATGTAATTGAAATCAGGCTTTGCCTCTATGGTATATACCGGTTTGGTGTATTCCTCCACCGAAATGTACCGGCTGACCAGTACATCATCACCCATCCTTACGCGGACAGTATATCCGCCCGGATCGAAATTCGATATCTTAAGGCTCCCTGTGAAGGTGCCTTCAGGCGACAGCGTTATCTTCTGCGATGTGATCGCAGGTGTCTCGCCGGTCGCCGGTACAGTCCATTTGTAGCCGATTAGCTCCAGCACGGCTTCGCTGCCGATGGCGGCTCCGTCCCTGGGCTTTATGACGCCCCATACGTTGACGGTATCCCTGGGAAGGTACACGCTTCTGTCGGTATACATGTAAGTCCAGTATATATCTGTCACATATGATCCGTAGTAATTGCCGTTCCAGTGATAGGCCGAGTAGTTGTTTCGAACGCAGGCGACAAACGGGAGTTTGGATTTTGGCTCTATAAGGAAGAGTTCATACCCGGTGTCGGTCATATTGCCAGGTGAGTCAAACATGGCAAGACCGTTGCTGTCCGATACGGCGGAAGCTCCGCTTTCATGCCTGAACACGGCGCCGGACATGGGCTGCCCCGTAGCTGCATCATTCAGCCATGCAAGATACTTGTTGCCTGCCGTCATTATATACACCGAGGTGCTGTTTATCTGCATCGGGACATAATACTTGTCTCCGTCGATGTCGACAGCCACCAGGTAATATCCTTCCTGCAGCGACGAGGGCAGGACGAGGTAGCTTCTGCTCCAGTGGTTATCAGTGTTCCGCCTTGTGATGGAGCAGTTCATCGATGCTGTTTTCTCCAGCGCATTTACGCCATAGTCTTCGCTGTCGTCCCTGACAGCCCAGTATGGCCTGGAATGCGCCTTCCGCAAGGCGTTCATGAAGCTTTCCGCATCCGGGAAACTGTATAATTCAACTGGTACTTCTTTTCCGCTTATATCCCACATGGTGTAGACCTCCAGGGCGGGTACCGTCCCGGGGAGGAAATTGTAGTAATCTTCGGCAAAGTCGAAGTACGTTTTCGTAGTCGGAGGGCGTTCTGTCTGGAATTTGAAGGTGTAATCGCTCTGCAGCGTTTCTTCGCTGCCTTTTGCACGTACGCCTTTCCTTATTGTCACGGTGTATATGGTGTCATATTCCAGGTTTTCGGGAACGAAGACCAGTGTCTTTTTGTTCCATTGGAAGCTGCCGTTGACTTTGGGGGATATTTCGAAGCACTCTTCCGCATTTTCTATATCGCTGTGGCTGAATGTGATCTCGATGCCGGAATTGACAGGAACATAGATCGCCCTGTCGCGGGGCAGTGTCCGGACCACGCTGAGCTGTTTTTTGGTCTGGAAAGCCCATGATTTTTTAGCTCCGTTGTCCCTGTCGTTCAGCGTGAAAGTATATATTTTATTGCTTTCCATGGGCTCGCTGAATTCAAGGCTGAACTCCTTTGCGGAGACCCTGGTTAAGCTGAAATCCTGCTTTGGTTCCACGCTAAGGGAAGAGGCGATCGCTTTCTCATCCGTATCCCTGCTGAACAGCAGCCTGAATGACGACGTGGTGCTGACGCCCAGGCTGTCCTGGTCAGCTGCCGAGATTTCGACTATCGAATCCAGCAACTCCGCATACCGGACAGTATCGGCATGACTGCCGTCAGGCAGGCCCGCACCTTTATCTTTATCTCCCGTGGATTTGCCTGTACCGCCGAACAGGCCTGTCAGCGCGGCAGTGACCACGGCCGCCGCAAGAAGGAGCACGGCAGCCGTGACTGTTATAGCAGCTTTATTGCGGAAAAGATCCCTGATTTTGATCATACATCTCAACCTTACCTTTCATTCCGGAACGGCAAACTAAAACTGCCGCCGTTATGTATTACAGTATACAGACGTGGCAGCAGCTGGATTTGTTTCAAAAAGTTATATTTTTTCAAATATTCAATTGTGTTCGAATGTATGTTTATTGACGAAACAGAGCGGCTCCGGCTAACTAGTACAGAAATCGCCTAATCCCATACGAGCGGGGTGTCGGGGTGCACACTGCCAAATCCGACGTGTCGGCAGCCTGCCTGTAACGGTTGTCGCCCCAGACGTAAAGTGTACCGTTTTCGGACAAAGCGTAGGCACAGTCATCGCTTGCCCCGATACGTGCTATAGCTTCAGGAAGCAAAACTTCGGTCAGCTCGTAGCGGTCTTCGAAGTCGCCGACACCCAGCTGGCCTGAGGTGTTTTTCCCGACAGCACGGACCTTTCCCGTGTCATACAGGATCAGGGTGAATTCATCACCGCAGGCAATCTGTTTGATCGTTTCCTTTTCGGGAGATTCCGTCTGAGGGGAACACGCGCTCAACGGAAGCAGCAGGGCCAGTATTATAAGCATTGTGAGCAATACATTTATAAGGTTCTTTGCAGGCATATTTGATCCTCCTTTATCGGAGTAAGTAAATCTGGTCCACCAGTCGACATACCTCCCTGGATTTTGCTCCATAACCAATAACAGGTAAGAGGCAGTCTTGCGATAAAAATGTACTGATCATTATATGATCCAAAACAGCAATGGAAGGTTATATATCTGCACTACTTTGCCTGGTTGGATTATATGTTGCGATAAGAAAATAATCTCATATTACATTAACAAATATATACTCCATGATTTTATATACTACATTGGAGTGCGACTGTCAATGGAACGTGCATGCGGTTCATCCCGGCCCTCCGGGTTTTTTCGGGAAAAAGCTTCAAACACAGCCGGGGGTTTTATATAATCGAAGTATAAGCTTGTTGGCGGAGCCTGTCATGAAAAGTATACGGGCAAATGCACGACAAAGACAGATTCACACGGGGTGATGCGGTGATAAGGATCGTTCTTCCTGAGGATGTGGCCCTGATAATCAAAGAGCTTCACAGGCATGGCTACCAGGCGTATGCGGTAGGCGGATGCATCCGTGACGCCGTCATGGGCAGGGAACCGAAGGACTGGGATATCGCGACCGACGCTCATCCCGCGGAGGTTGGCAGGTTATTTGATAAAACCGTGGATACAGGGATAAAGCATGGTACCGTGACGGTAGTGCTGAACGGAAGTAACTATGAAGTGACTACGTTCCGGGTTGACGGCAGGTATACCGACGGCAGGCACCCTGACAGGGTGGAGTTCACCTCGAGGATCGAAGATGACCTGCGCAGGAGGGACTTTACTATAAATGCCATGGCATGGGATCCCGAAAAAGGCATCATCGACCCTTTTGGAGGGATGAAGGATATTTCGCGGAGGATAATACGGACCGTGGGCAACCCGTCGAACCGGTTCAGCGAGGATGCCCTGCGCATGCTGCGGGCCGTGCGGTTCGCATCGACGCTGGGGTTTGGGATCGAAGACGGTACTCTTGAAGGGATCAGGCGAAACAGCGGCCTGATATCCAGGATCAGTGCCGAAAGGATCAGGGAAGAATTGACTGGGATCCTGGTTTCGGACGATCCGATGAAATTCATGATCCTTCACGATACGGGCCTCCTTGGGCATATAATGCCGGAACTGGACAAAATCTTTCGTCCGGGCGGAAGCCTTGCAGGTTCCGGCTGCAGCCGTGCCGGCCAGGTTGGCTGCCGGACCGGCGCCGGCGAGCATATACTTCGCTCGGTCAGCGCTGCGGAAAAGGATGTGTGCCTCCGTTGGGCAATGCTGCTGCATGATGCGGGAGGATGCACAGAAGCCTGCCGTAGCAGAGATGGCTATGCAGGAGCCGGGAAACTTCCGGGAGACGGAATACGGGCGGGCCATGCAGCAAACACGGTAAACGCGGCAAATGCGGAGAACGGAGGTCTGCCTGGACCTGCAGACGCTGTGGAAGGAGGAAGACCTGCGGATGCCCCTGAAACCGCGGATATGGTACTGCGCCGGCTGAAGTTCGACAATAAAAGCAGGGAAAGAATACTGCATATCATCAGGCATCTCGGCATGGAAATCAGGCCAGAAAAGGCTGCCGTTGCACGAGCCGTGATCGGGACGGGCAGGGATGGATTCGCGGATATACTGAAAGCAAAGAGGGCCCACATAGCAGCCTCAGAAGAAAAAATCGCCCGCATGGCAGCTTCAGGGAGTTGCCGCTGCACGGGCAATATCCCTGGAGAATGGCATCGTGAGGCAGACGGCCAGGATGTCCCGGAAGAACTGCGTCAGCTGGAAAGGACTGAAGCAGTGTTCAGATCGCTGCTGGAAAGCGGATACTGCCTGAGCCTGAAAGAACTCAAAATAAACGGCGATGACCTTAAGCGGCTGGGTTTCAGGGAAGGGGCCGAAATAGGGAAAGTGCTTGAGCATCTGCTGGAAAGGGTAATAAATGAACCGGAACTCAATAAAAAAGAAATACTTGAAAAACTGGCGCTGGAGCATTTTATATGATATAATATGACGAGAGGGATTCCATATTTATGAATATGTTACCGAACAAAATACATACACGGCAGGAGGAAGAGTTTGAATGAGCGATTTACTGAAGGGTAAAAATATCGTGATAATGGGCGTCAGGAACAAGTGGAGCATTGCCTGGGCAATAGCCACGGCCGCCCACAGGGAAGGCGCGTCGCTGATACTGACGTACCTTGGCGAACGGGAGAAAAAAGACGTTGAAGCCCTGGCAAAGGAACTGGACGGCGCCGCTGCCTTCCAGCTGGATGTGGCATCCGACTCTGATATCGATAATTTCTTTGAATCGGTAAAAAGCAGGTATGGCACGATACACGGCCTTGTTCATGCGATCGCGTTTGCCAGGGCGGAAGAACTGCAGGGCAGGTTCGTGGACACGTCGCGTGACGGTTTCGCGCTTGCAATGGACATCAGCGCATACTCGCTCATCGCGGTCAGCAGAAGAGCCGCCGGGCTCATGGACGGAGGAGGCAGCATAATAACGCTGAGTTACATGGGTGCGGAAAAGGTCGTGCATGGCTATAACGTGATGGGTGCGGCAAAGGCGGCCCTTGAAGCCGGAGTGAGATATCTCGCGGAAGATCTCGGTCCTTCCGGGATAAGAGTGAATGCGATATCCGCAGGTGCGGTGAAGACCCTGTCGGCGAGAGGTATCAAGGATTTAAGCAGCATACTCGAGCTTACCCGCCAGAGGGCGCCGCTGAGGAAGAACGTCGAGCCTGAGGAAATAGCGGGTGCTGCCGTATTCCTGCTCAGCGACATGTCGAAGGGCATAACGGGCGAGACCTTGCATGTGGATTGCGGCATGAACATTTTAGGAGTGTAGGATGCATCGTACGGGATGTCATTTTTACCGTGGCGCATGAATAAACCGGGCACAGGCGCATTATGGCCGTTGTGAATAATGTTTTACGGCTATAATAGAGTTGTATAAAGAAATGCATAAGAGAGGCTGCCATAAACGGCAGCCTCTCTTTGTATGTACTTCTGCTGACGTGCTTCCAGGTGTCGTTACCGTTTTTTGCGGACTGTCCGGACTGTCCCATGTATCCTGCAGCCGGCTTAAGTCCATGGCTTTCCGGTCCAGTATTCACGGGAGCACCCCATTAAGTGGCAGTTCTTTATTTTCCTGCTGCGGCTCCCAGGGTCCCCAGCTTCTCGAATACCCTCCTGAATGCTTCAAGCGCATAATCGAGCTGCTCTTTCGTATGAGTTGCCGTGTAGCTGGTCCTGATCCTGCAGAGGCCAGGTTTTACAGCAGGTGACAAAACAGGGTTCACATAAACGCCTTCTTCGCGCAGCATCCTGGTTACGACGAGGGTCGGTTCGTTCTCGTAGGTCATGACCGGCACGATGGGCGTGATCTCGCTGTTGGATTCGTAGATAGGCAGGCCGAGCTTCCGGAAGCCTTGCCTCATGTAATAGGAAATATCCCTGAGCTTCTGGACCCGTTCGGGCTCGGACCTGATTATTTCCAGCGCGGCGATGGCTGCGGCCGCGTTTGCCGGCGGAATGGACGCAGAGAATATGAACGGCCTGGAATTGTGCTTTATATAGTCGATGACTTCCTGCTTTGCAGCTACGAAACCACCGAGGCTTGCGAGGGATTTGCTGAATGTGCTCATTACGATATCGACTTCATCTTCCAGCCCGAAGTGTTCCGCCGTACCTCTTCCGTGCTCGCCGAGCACACCGAAACCATGGGCGTCGTCGACCATTACCCTTGCGCCGTATTTCCTCGCCAGCTTCACTATTGACGGCAGGTCCGCAATATCGCCTTCCATGCTGAATACGCCATCCACTACGATGAGTTTTCCATGCTTGTCGTCTATTTTGGACAGGAGCCTTTCCAGGTCTTCCATGTTGTTGTGCTCGAATTTGAGCGTCTTGGCAAAACTGAGCCTGCACGCATCGACAATGCTGGCGTGGTTCTCGCTGTCGCACAGGATGTAATCGTTCCTGCCTGCGATGGCGGTTATGATGCCCAGGTTGGTCTGGAAGCCGGTGCTGAACGTAAGTGCTGCTTCCTTATTGAGAAATTCGGCAATCTTTTTCTCCAGTTCAAGGTGGAGAGTCAGCGTTCCGTTGAGAAACCTTGATCCCGAGCATCCGGAACCGAATTCCTTCACTGCGTCGATGGCGGCCTGTTTGACCCTGGGGTCGGAGGTCAGTCCCAGGTAGTTGTTCGAACCTATCATTACTGTTTTTATTCCTTCAATGATGACTTCAGTATCCTGGCCGGTTTCAAGGGCATGGAAATAGGGATAGAGACCCGCTGCTATCACTTCCTTGTGATCGGTGTAGGTAAAGCATTTTTCAAAGATATCCATAGCCAAACGATCTCTCCTTCACGATTGAGTATCATAAGTATAAATTCCGGGCTGCAACCATTTTACCACATAATATACAATAAGTATATATTGCAGATGCACCTGATTATCACAAGACAAAACGTCTGACCAGGGAAACCCGGTCAGGACTGCGATTTGGCAATGTCCAGACCACAACCGCGGTCCGCTGTGGTATAATTAGTTACCGGAAATACCGGTAGTTTATAAGAGTGGGGAGATATATGATGAAAAAACATTATGGCAATGTCGTTCTGGTCACCGGGGCGTCATCCGGTATCGGGAAAAGCTGTGCTGAGTATCTTGCCGGCCTGGGTTTCAGGGTCTATGGAACTTCGAGGAAAGCGCCGGAACCCCGGGAGGCTGCAGCGCATGGTGTTGACGGAAATGGCGGGGATGCAGCCGGAAATACCGTTACGATGATCCGTATGGATGTCTGCAGCGAGGAATCGGTAAAGGCCGCCGTGGATTACATAATCGACCGGGAAGGCGGGATAGGCATTGTCATAAACAATGCAGGGATGGGAATAGCCGGTTCCGTTGAGGACACCTCCACCGAGGAAGCCATGCTGCAGTTCGACACGAACTTCTTCGGCGTGCACAGGGTTATCAGGCAGGTGCTCCCGCATATGAGGAAAAAGGGAAGAGGCCTCATAGTAAACATTTCATCGGTAGGCGCCCTGTTCCCGATACCGTTCCAGTCCATGTACGTCGCATCCAAGGCCGCGGTCGAGCTGATGAGCGGTTCGCTCCGCAATGAACTCAGGCAGTTCGGCATCAAGGTCTGTGTGGTGGAGCCGGGTGACACGAAGACCGGCTTTACGGGCAACCGTCTGTTTGCAGAAGCCGGCGGCGAAAGTTCCGCATATTATCAGAAGAGCAGGGAATCCATCGCAGTTATGGAAAGGGACGAAATGAACGGACCCGACCCCATAGTTGTTGCAAAAGCGGTCGCCAGGGCAATAGGGAGAAAGAACCCTCCGGCTTTCATAACTGTGGGAATGGGCTACAAATTGCTTGTATTTTTAAGGAGATTTGTTCCAAGGTCTCTTGAATCCTTCGTTGTGGCCAGGATGTACAAGTGCTGAGATCATACCGGTCAACTGCTGCGGTAACTGTGCCTGCTTACCGGCGCTGCTTTTTACCTGAGCAGAGGGTTATAGTGCCGCTCCATCTTTCCCGTCGTCAGGACCTCGGCGATTTTTTCGACCCCGAGCTTCCTGGCGTACAGAAAACCGTCCCACGCTGCCAGTGACAGCTTGCCGTCCACGAGATAGTCAGTGATCCATTCCGAGCAATACTGCGGCTCCGCCTGGTGAAGGCCGGCACCGAGGTCCCTGAGCCAGCGCTGGTTACAGACTTCATGGGGCCCTATCGGCGGAGCTATCACTATGGGAAGGCCAAGACCGCAATAGAACGACATTTCGGATGGTTTGGTCCACAGTATGTCCGTTTCATGCAGCAAAGTGTTGAACTGCCTGAAATATTCGTTTTTATCGGGATTGTAGACTATCCGGATGCAGCCGGATGCTGAGAGACCGTTTTTTTCGACCAGCTTTGCGAAATAGTCCCTGACTTCCTTCCTGTGGGCGGCGACGAGATTCAGCCTGACCTTTCCGTCCTTTATCAGGCAGGCAAGGCTTTTTACCGCTCCGGCGGCAATCTCTTTCTGGGCTCCGGCACCTCCGACGGCGAATGTGATCGTCAGGGGGCCGGCCTCCATGTCCGGATCCCAGCTGTCGCCGAGATAGGACCTCGCTTCATCTCCGTGGATGATCCTGAAGCGCCTGGTGGGATCGAGACGTATCAGCCTCCTGGCCAGGTCATGGCGCAGGATCTCCATATTTTTCCCTATGTTTTCCATGGGCAATGGGAAACCTGTAAGAAAGATCCTTTCATCGGGCACTCCATATTCCTTGAGTCGCCTCATGGCGCTCCCGCAGGGTGCAAAGTAAATTATCCTGCTCCGCCTGGGATTTTCCGCCACCCAGACGCGGTTTATGTCGGCGTCGCAGATTATGCAGTAGACAGGCAGGTCCGTCAGTTCTTCCGCCGCTATCGCAGCAGCATAGAAGGAAGTTATCACGGGCAGCCTCATTTCCCTGATCCTTTCCGCCACACCTCTTCCCATGCCGCGCCGTATCAGCGTGTACAGCGACTTGACCTGGAGCGACGGAACGGACTGGTCCCGCCTTGGATAATACGGTGATATGTTTTGCATTTTCTCGAGCAGACTGAACAGGTAAGGACCGATGAGCGGTATCTGGCTGGTCCTTGAAAGGGTTTCATACGTGTTCCTGAAAATTGTCCATTGCCTTTTTTCTTTTTTATGGCATACTTCATCTTCGCCGAAGAGCAATATCCCGCCATGAGCCATTCCTCTGAGGGGATAGGTGGCCCGCTGGTGGCCAAGGCCCATGTTCGCTGAAATGATCCATGCCTTAAGATCCATCAGGGTTCCTCCGCCGGACTGGTAAAATACACTCTTTCATTTTACCAGAATATGACGGAGCGCAACAGGGTGTAAATCCTGCCATTTAAGCAGCAACCCGGCATGAGTGACTGTCACCAGCTGTCATAATTGCATCTGCTGCGGCGCGGCATCACGATCCATGCAATGAAATATGCGAGCAGGCCGAGGCCGTCCAGAAAGACTGAAATGACCCAAAGGAGCCTGATGACCGTGGGGTCTATGCCGAAGTACTCGCCCAGGCCTCCGCATACGCCTGCTATTTTTTTATTGGTGTCCGAAAGGTATACCCTTCTGTCCATATCCAATACTCCTTTCCTTCCTGTGTCGGACTTTACAGTTCCTATAGAATCATACGAAGGGGACCTGCGCATGTCTGATGTGATTTGCTGAAAGATGCTTTTATCC
>JAKOPX010000440.1 GCA_029778665.1 Bacillota bacterium
ACTCTCTGCTGTTCGCCGCCTGAAAGCTGGTTCAGCTTGCTGTTGCGCCGGTTGAGCAGCCCGACCAGGTCCAGGAGCTGCAACGCGCGGTTACGCCTGTTTCTCTTTCCGGTAAGGATCATCGGCATTTCCACGTTTTCCTGGGCGGTGAGATACGGTATGAGGTTCCTCGCATTGTTCTGCCAGACGAAGCCTACCGTTTCCCTCTTGTATTTGATAAGCTGCTGCTCATTGAATTTCAGCAGATCCTGCCCGTCCACGAACAGCTTGCCTGCAGACGGCCTGTCCAGCCCTCCTAGCATGTTCAGCAGCGTGGACTTGCCGCTTCCGCTGTTTCCTATTATGGCCATCAGTTCGCCTTTTTCCACCACAAGATCTAGACCTTGCAGGGCTACGACCTCAATGTCTTTCGTCTTGTAGATCTTGACCAGGTTCTCGCACTCGATCATCCTGGCCCGTCCGGTCTGACCGCCGGTTTCAGTCCCGTCGTCTGTACCGGCCGGCATGCCTGCATCGATACGTTCATCTTGCATCAACTATCTCACCGTCCTCCAGCGTCAGTACATGATCTGCTATCTCGATCATGCTCGGGTCATGCGTAGTCATCACAACTGTCAGCCCTTCCAGTTCGACCAGGTCCCTGAAAAGCTTCACGACCTGCAGGCCCATGTGGGTGTCCAGTTCGGCCGTTGGCTCATCGGCAAATATAACATCCGGTTTGTGCGCTATTGCCCTGGCAATGGCAACTCTCTGCTGTTCGCCGCCGGAAAGCTCGTGAGGCCTGTGATCCATCCTCTTGGCCAGTCCGACGAGCGAAAGGCACTTCCTGGCCCTCTCGCTCCTCCCCTTTGCGCCGACGCCCGCGATCCTGAGGCCGAACTCCACGTTTTCATAAGCCGACATCATTGAAATGAGCGCCACCGACTGGAACACGAACCCCATGTGTTTCCTCCTGAGTTCATTCCTGACCCTTTCACTTGCGCGCGTTATATCTATGCCGTTGAATATGATCGATCCCGAATCCGGCCTGTCAAGCGCTCCCAGCAGGTTGATGAGAGTGGTCTTGCCCGAGCCGGACCGGCCTCTCAGTATGGTCAGCTTCCCCTTCTCTATTTCTATCGATACGTTTTTCAAAGCATGTACTACCGAGTTCCCCGATTTGAAATCCCTCGACAGGTTTTCGGTTTTTATGATGCAGCTCATTGCACGCCCTCCGTCAATCTTCCCCAAGCTTGACTGCCTGGTCTATCCTGATTTTTGCGATTATCCTCCACAGCGTCACGAACCCTACGGTGATCATTATGCCTATAACGGTATAGATCTTGATGTAATCCTCTCCGTATGCGATTATCCTGAACGGAGGCACCTGCTCCGCCGCGCTGTATACGATCTGGAGCAGCGGGATGAATATGTCGCCCGCCAGGCCCCCCACGATGATCCCGATGATGATTGCTGCGCCGGATACGAGCAGTTGTTCGCACGCCAGCATCCCTATAACTTTGGCCAGCGACATTCCCATGGCCCTCAGTATTCCAAACTGCAGCGTCCTGTTATGGATGGATATGATCCAGTAGATCAGGAACCCCAGCAGGCTTATGAGCATAGAAGCTATGAACCCCAGGGTGAGCATACCGTTCATGCCCTGGATCATGGCGTCGTTCTTCATCTTCACGAGTTCCTGGTCGGCATATTCTATAAACACCAGGTCGAGGTCCTTTTTGATTATGTCGTCATTGATCTGTTTGTCCGTGGCGCCTTCCGCTTTCTTTATCCAGACTTCATACGGCTGCAGCGCCATCTTGTTTTGAATATATGAATAGTTGACCACCACGAGGCCCGGCTCTCCTATCCGCATTTTTTCGGCCTTGGGGTTGTAAGTGGGCCAGTAGTCTATAAACGCGTAAATCGTGCCTTCCAGGTAGCTTTGGTTCCCCCATGTGACATATACGGTATCCCCGACTTCCAGCTTGTATTTGTCCTTCAGGTTGGAAGATACGAGGAATGCCGTAGGAGCTTCCGACATCAGGTTAAGGTATTCAATAATGTGGTGCGGCAGCAGGTCCTGCCTGAACCAGGCGACCTTCGCGAATTCGTGGGGTATTATGCCCATGACCTTGAGGCCGCTTGCCCATCCCATGTTCGTCTGAAGCGTTCCGTCATCGACATTGAGAACCTTCGTTACAGTTTCTGCTCCTGAAAGTGTCTCATAGTCATAGAAGTTCGGCTCGAAGTAGCGAAGCGGCTCCTCTGCCTGCATCTGCGCCTGCATCTGTGCTATGGAAGGCATCTGCCCGCCTGTCTGCTGTGTCTTCTGGTTCGTTTTCCATACCGCACGCAGTCTTACATCCGCCCCGACAGAATAACGGATCTTATCCTCCATGTTCCTGTTGATGGTTCTTGCCGTATTCGCATTGAAAAGACCGATCGAAATGGCAAGTATTATGAAAATCATCAGGAACTGCTCCTGCCCTCTCGACCTGCCGACCTGTATCAGCGATATGTACGTGACAGGAGTCCATGCCTTCCTGCCCAGCCAGTATATCAGCCTGATCATGTACGGGTAAAGCCTTATGAACAGCAGTCCGACTCCGAGCACAAATGCTGTCGATGTCAGGAACAGCAGCGGGTCTATCTGGAGTTCATTGGCTGAGACGCCCGTGGTATCAAGTACCTTCATCTGCTGCCGGAACCTGTAGATCCCATACCCTGCCACCGCCAGCAGCACTATATCCATACCCATCTTTTTCCATAAAGCCGCCTTTTTGGCTCTTGCCTTTTCCTGTTTATGGCTCACGATAGTTTTCCGCGATACGGAGATCACGGGCAGGAGCATCGTCACGATCAGGAAGAGTACGGTAAACAGGCAATACATATAAACCTTGGGGCCCAACTGTACCGGCAGGGCGGTCCTTTGCACGAATTCAAGGAATCCGTTGGAAGAGCCGAGGAACCTGCATATGAACAACCCAAGGAAAGGTCCGGCAAGAAATGCTGCACCGGCTATGATGGAGCTTTCGATCAGGTAACTGATGAATATCTGCCCCTTCGCCGCGCCTCTGCTCTTGAAAACTGCGATCTCATTTTCATCATGATCTATGATAAGCTGCGATACCATGAATATGTAGAAGATCAGCATTATGAGGACTGGTACCGTAAGCACCCAGAGCATGTTCTGAAGCTGCTTCGCCCTCTCGTTGTACCTTTCGAGCGTCCTGTGTATAGGCATGTCGAACTCGATGCTGACCTTGTATTTCGAGTACCAGATATTCTGCTCTTCATACGTTTTGATAACATGTCCGAGGTTCTGCAGGTTGATGGCATGATAGTCAAACGCACAGTACCATTCCGCTTCCGTGAGCGGCCCCTTTTTGGGGAGGATGAATTCATTATTGAACAACTCGTAATCCATCAGGAATTCCTTGTTGTGCGTCGTAAACCCATGGAGCCAGTATACATCCCCCGGATCTTTCATCTCGAATATGCCTACGACTTTCACTTTGCACACTTCAGCATAATCGTTCGTCGGATCTAGAATCGTATACTCCCTGTCAAGAAGAAGGTCCAGGATTATCATCGCCTGTTGGGAAACAATAACCTCGATGACGCCGTCTTCAGTTTTCTGGTTCGAGAACATCCTGCCCCTGGTGATCGTTATGTGGTCTTCAAGGCCCGAAAGGGCGCCAAGCCGGGCAAATGTCGTTTTCAACCGGTGATCGTACTTTTCCTGATCTGTGATATACTCGGGAGGAAAGCATACGCTGCCCATTACCACATGATGAGAGGCACTTATTATGGGAAGACCGAATTCATGGATCCTTTTGGTCATGATCTCCCTGTGGAAATAACGCTGATTGCTGATTCTTTCCTCGATATCCTTGTTGTAATTGAATCTTGCTCTTACTGAATATTGTCCGGGGAATTTCCCGGTCTGCAGCTGGTAACTTTCCATATCCTTGGTCAGCAGCCTCTGCATTATGCCGTCCGTATAGATCGGGATGCAGCTGACCAGTGCCGTGGCCATGATGGATCCCAAAAGCAGGCATATGATAAGCCATGGGCTGCTGAACATCCTTCTGAGTACTATCTTCAGCAAATCCTGCGCCTCCTATCCGTTTGCCCTACCTCCTGATCAGGAGTTCCCCTTCTTCAAGGCCTTTTATTACTTCCACTTCGGTATTGGTCTGTATTCCGACCTCGATATCGCGCTCTTCCCTGACACCGTCAACAAGTACGTTGACAAACTTCCTGTTCGCGAATGAATTGATCAGCAGCTTCGGAATGACTATCACGTTTTCTTTCTTTTCAAGCGTCAGTACGATGTTCGCCGGCTCTCCCATCCTGATCCCTTCAGGGAGCCCGTATACCTCGATCAGCACCGATTTCTTAGACTCAGCATCTGCATCTTCGGGCGCTTCGGCAGGAGTCATGACGATCTCCGCTTCGTATTTTCTGCCGGAAACCTCGACTTCGATATCCATGCCTATCCTGAAAAGGTCCGCCCTGTCGCCGGAATACCTTAGCTGCAGCTGCGTCGGATCAGCGACCCGTACGATGGTCTGGTAAGCGTTTACGTAATCTCCCTCCTTGACATTGGCTATATATACGACCTTGCCGTCGATAGGCGACAACAGCCTGGCCTTCTGAAGATCGGACCTGAGCTTTTCGAGCCTGAGGCGGTTCGATTCGACATCCAGTTCCGCCAGGTCCAGCGACGTCCTGCTTCCACCCACTATCTCATAGTTGGCCTTTGCTTCCTCATACAGGATCTGGGACCTCTTGAGCGCTATCTCCTGCTGTTTTATCTCAGTGAGCAGGGATTCGGTGTCGAATTCCGCCAACAAGTCACCCTTTTTGACCTCCTGTCCGGATTTGACGTATATCCCCTTAAGCCTGTCCGCTTTCGTGAAATAGACATCCTCCTGGCTGACAGGCACAAAATTGCCCGTGACCCTTATGACATTCTGGATGTTGCCCCTTTTGACCTCAATCGTTTCATAGCTTATCTCCGCAGGCACCTTGATCGGCGGAGCGAGCACTTCCTCTTCCTTCGGGAAGAAATAGCAGCCTGTAAGCGTTATCGCAGACAATGCCGCTGCAAGAGAAAGAATGATACATTTAGACAGGATAATTCCGGAACGTTTCTTCTGAATACCGTACAATGCCAACACCTCGCGCAATAGTGATGGAAATGCCATTCTATATACAACAGTTTATTTTAACATTCGCATTTGCTTTAAGACAGTTGATTTTTTCAGGATGATGGTGTCTTTTTTTATGAAAATCCATTATGTTTGCTTTTTGCACTTCAGTTTAATAAAATTGGTAATGAGGTGCTTATAATGAACCTGTTTCCTTCCCTTGGCAGTAAAACAACCCAAAGAGCACCAGGGATCAGCCGGTTGTATATGCGGCTGAAATCGCGCATCACCGTCTATTTTGTCATAATGGTGATACTTCCGTCTGTCGCGGCAGCACTGATCATCCATTTCCACACGCGGTCGCTGATGGCGCAGGCATCACATGAAGCAGCTCTCGCGAGAATATCGGGCGAAATCAATTATATCGGGTACTGTCTGAAAGAGCTGGAACTGGCTATAGATTCGTCGGTCAGTTCCATCAGTCCGCAGCAGTTATCCCGGCTGCTTACGGATGACGGCCGCAGCGGTAGCAATGACATACTGGCAGCCATGGCTGACAAATATCTGTCCCCTGCCCAGAGAAAATCCCTGTCATCCATATACGTAATAAGTCCAGAAGGCATCATGGCTTCTTACGGGCCTGACGCAGACAAGGCCGTCATCAGCGGTCCGTCTTCACAGAAATGGTTCAGGGATGCCCTGGAAAGCCAGGGAGAAGTACTGATGCTCGGAACGGTCCAGCGTTTTTATGCGGAAGGCAGGAACCAACTGGTGTTCTGCGCTGCAAGATCAGCTGACTCCGACGGTGATACAGGAGCAGTTTTCCTTTTCGATTTCAACCACAGGCTTCTCACGGACTTCCTCGGAGCCCCTGAAAACGGGACGTCATCAGGCAGGCAGTCCGGAAGCGCCGAAAGGCTGATACTGGACAAGGACGGATACATACTCTACAGCCGTGACGAGGGCGATCTCGCATCGAAAGTATCCGAGCCGGTACTCGCCGGGATCGGCGAAGGGCAGGAAGGTTTCGGCCGTATACGTTACAATGGCGGCGACTACTATATGACATACATAAAATATCCGGAATTCAACTGGGTTTTCATAGATCTCGTCCCTGTATCGGACGTAACTGGCGGCCTGTGGCTGCGCAGCCCGCTCCCGGCCGCATGTATGGCGGTCCTCGGCATCATATTCACGGCATACCTGGGGATATTGCTCCGCCAGTTGAAGCCGATAAATGACCTTTCATCGGTGCTTTCCGATTATGAGAGCCATTTCTCCGGGAAGACGGGGAATGCCTCATTGCTGAAGGCAGAGAAAGCCAGGCCGGATATAAACGATCCGTCAGGTATCGATTACCTGATAAACAAGATCAGCAGCATCAAACTGCGGCAAAAGGAAGCCGAACTGAACTCGCTCCAGAACCAGATCAACCCGCACTTTCTGTACAACACCCTCGAATCGATCCGGGGCGCAGCGCTGTATCACGGCATCCAGGAGATCGCTTCCATGGCTAAGTCGCTTTCGCTCCTTTTCCGCTACAGTATCAGCGAACGGGTGCTCGTATCAGTAAGGGAGGAACTCCAGCATCTCGAGAATTATATTTCCATACAGAATTTCAGGTTCGAGAACAAATTCCAGCTTCAGTACAACATACCGGCAAAATTCATGGATTACAAGATCCTTAAACTCACATTGCAGCCCCTTATCGAAAACTCCATCAAGCACGGGCTCGAAATGAAACTCGGCAAAGGCACGATCAAAATAGAGATATTGCAGTTGAACAGCAATATCAAAATAGTGATTTCCGACGACGGCCTCGGAATGCCTCCGAAAAAACTGGAAGAACTCAACAGGTCGCTGGCCGGCATTAAAAGCTGGGATCCGGCAACAGTCAGCCATTCTGGGACGGGCATCGGCGTAATGAATGTAAATGCCCGCATAAAGCTCTATTTTGGCGACCAGTACGGCCTGAGATTCAGGGAGGCGGAAGTGGGCACGACGGTGGAGATCACTCTTCCTGCCGTTACCGAAAGCCTGGAGGGTTGAACCATGCTGAAGCTGATAATAGCAGACGACGAGAAATGGGTCAGGACGGCTATAAAATCCGTAATACCTTTCGATGATTCAGAGTTCTCGCTGGTAAGCGAGGCGTCAAACGGAATAGAAGCCCTCGAACTCTGCCGGCAGCATATGCCTGATATACTGATCACGGACATCAAGATGCCGGGGCTGAACGGCCTTGAACTGATAAGCGAACTGGCGCGCACGCTGCCGGATATAAGGATAGTCGTGATAAGCGGCTACAACGATTTCGATTACGCCAGGACGGCGATGAGATACGGAGTCAGGGATTATCTTCTCAAGCCCGTGGACGAGGATGAACTGCACCAGGTACTCAACAGGATTAAGAACGAGATCATCGAAAGGGAAGCGCAAAAGCGAGAAAGGGAAACGAAACAGGAACAGTTCGCAAGGATGCTGCCTGTCATATCCGAGGCTTTCCTCAACAGGCTGATATCCCGGAACACCATGACCGCCGAATACATAAGGAGCGAATCGCAGAAATACGGGATAGACCTTTCAGGCGAATCCTTCACGGTTTGCGTGATCTCGCCGGACACGAGCCTGCGGGAAAATGAAGATCCGGGAGCGTATGAATGCTACAGGACGCTGGTTAAACGATCGATGAGGAAATTCGCCGGCGCGGTGACATTCCCCTGCGAAAGCGACAGGTCGCTGCTCGTTTCGATAATCAAAGGCAAAGATGCGCGGGACAGAATAAACAGAGTCCACAGCATCTGCAGCAGGTTATTGCAGAAAAGACTTGGCATCAGCATTTCGTGCGGAGTCAGCTGTGAGACCCATTCTCCCGGCATGCTGCAAAACCTGTTCCCCGACGCTGAGGATGCGCTTGAGGCAAGGTTCTGGAAAGGTCCGGGCGCAGTGACATTCCATACACCGGGCTGCCTGCCGGAAGATCCGAAGCTTTCACTGCAACAGGAAACACTCAACAAGATCATACTCAATATCAAGCTGTCAAACCTCCAGACAGCCCTGTCATTCGTCGAAAGCATATCATCCTCGCTGAAGTCAGAGCGCACGCCGAACTGCAAACCTGCCCTTGTCAAGGAATTTTTCTGGCAATTCATACAGTCCGTCATCACGATGCTGAACATCCAACTGCCTTTCATCCACCAGGAAACCGTGGTTACAGGACGGCACCCGTATGACAGGATCAGGGAGGTGCGTTTCTTGACTGAGCTTGAAGACTCCGTAAAAGAATTACTCAGGCGCATCTATGACTTCTACCACGACAGGAACCCTGTCGACAACGCAAATATCATCGAGAACGCAAAAAGGATCATCGAAAGCAATTATTCGGGCGACATAAGCCTTGAGCATGTGGCAAGGCACGTGCACCTGAACCCGGCATACCTGAGCGAACTTTTCAAGAAGCAGACGGGCATGAGCTTCATCGATTACAAGACCATCGTGAGGATAGAGAATGCGAAAAAACTGCTCTCCGACCCGACCGTCACCATCAGCGAAGTGAGCGCCATGGTAGGCTACTCCGACCCCAAGTACTTCAGCAAGCTGTTCAAGAAAATCACCGGCAAAACAGTGTACGAATACAAAAAGGGACACTCCTGAGCCTTACTGCTTTGCCTGGACTGCGTTGGAGTGTCCCTTTACC
>JAKOPX010000441.1 GCA_029778665.1 Bacillota bacterium
AATGGCTCCCTCCTGGCTCATTCCAACGGCATGTCCCCATCCTTTGCCTGTAAAAGTATATGTTTCAGGCACGACTGCCGCCTTGTTCACTGCACCGTCCGCACCAATGATGGTTACTTTGTTGTTCACGCCATTGACAGTTATGACGCCTGAAGCAGTGACCGCCTTTTTGCCGCCAAGCTGGGTTTTGAGAGGCTCTGTCGCCACCGGGACCGCTATGGCAGGCGATGCTGCCATACTTCCGGAACTGCCGGTATCGTCAGAACTTCCCTGATCCTGTTTTCCTGTTTTCACATCAGCCTGCACATTTGTACCCGCCTGATGGTCCTGCCGGCTGTCAGTTCCTGCATCCGCTGCACTCGCGGAAGCAGTGCTGCCACCATCACCGGCCGATCCGGCTGCAGACTGCTGTACCCTGATCCCGGAAAGTCCTGCGACATATACGTCGGCATCCGTCGTTATCGTATACAGCTGGCTGTCAAGCCCGAAAACCGTCCTGCACCGTTCATTGGTGAAGTACATTGGCTCCCCCCTGCTGGTCCCTGTGACTGCCAGCTGGGTCACCCTCCCGGTAGGCGCCGTCTTTGTTATCGTTATCCCCAGTATATTGCCCAGCTCCGGAAACATCGCCCTGATGTCAGAAGCACGCAGCGTCTTTGTCCATGTATATATTTTTTCATATTCATCCTTTACACTGACAAGGTACGGATACGACGACCCCCAGACATTGCGCACGTCCTCCGTGCTCCCGCCTCCGGATGCGAAATAATACACGTGCTCCACAGGTTTCCCGTTATATGTTATCACCTTGTTGTAAACCGCATCTATCGCCTTGTTGCACTCGGCCACTTCGACGCTGTAGCCCTTGTAGACCTGGCAGTGGGTGGTCGCACACACATCGAACCCTGAACTTCCATGCTTGCCCCTGTTATTGACCGCATACATCTTTGACACGACAGCCTGGGCCTTCAATGCCTCTGCCGGAGATCTCCCGCCGATTTCAGGAGGTACGTTCCCATACAGGTATTCCCTGAGTGAAACCACGTTTATGACCGTCATGTCACTGGTCGGCAATCTCTTTACCTCGACCGATCCCCTGTACGGTTTGCCCTTGATGTTTATCACAGCAGGGTCGCTGCCAGGCGCAGGCCTCAATTGCAGGTAATGTTTTTTGCTGCCGAAGACGCACAGGGTCTGGAACTGAGCATCTGTAACGACTATTCTGTCCGAAGAGGGACCGATTATCTCAAATCCCGTTTCCCATAACAGATTTTTCAGTTGCCTGATCATTGCCTCTGCTTCAGCCGTATCCATGCAGAACCCGGTCCAGACCTGCCAGGCTTCATTATATGCGATGTAAGCGTCTATGCCGGTCTGGCGGTATGACATGACGCTGTTCATTGCAGACGCTGCGTCCGGATGATCGTTTCCTATTTTTACGTGATACGGGCCGAACTTTTTCCCGGTTACCCCGGAAGACGATCCGCTGAATTCCTTAAGACCGGTGCCGCTTGTATGGTAGTATGCATCCTTGCGTACATAGACAATCGATGGGCTGTTATAGGTATATAACTCGACGAATTTGCCTTCGCTGTTAACAAAACCTGCCTTGATGCCGGACTGGGCCGATACATCAAAAACGGACTGGGCAGTGTCGACAGAACCTCCTTTATAGTAGAGACCCACCCTTATGAGTTCTTCATTTTCAGATGCCAGTCCGGTACCCGCATTTGCGGTGAATATCGCTGCGAAAACGGCAGTTGCAGCCAGAAGTCCTGCAAATTTTTTGATAACGTTCTTAACCATAATATCTCCTCTTCATTGGTAGAAAACTGCATCAATATTGTTATTTTTATTCGACATGAAAGACTGTTCTTCCTTCTGTTTCGCGCTTTTTGCCGATTTTTTCATACAATTTTAATATTTCTGTAACAAAAAAGCATAAGTTGCGGTGCAAAACATTTGACAATACTTTATACGGATGTTATTATTATTAAAAGCTTCTTAAGATTGACAGCTGAATACGGATTGATAGAGGTGCGCTTCTGATCAGTAGCTCCGTATTAGGCAGCAGGTGCCGATGATGCGGTGTGAAAGGCCGAAGCGCCGAAGGATGTGGTCCCCTGCCGGGCCAGGTCCTGGGTGCAATGGCGAACAGCCTTGCAACTGTCATCAGGTATTGATGGAGCGCTATCAGTCCCTGGAGGCCTTGTTTACAGACAGGCTTTGCGGGTAGTACGGGACTGTTGGCGCTTCGCCAGCAGTTTTATTTTTCAGGGAGGTATTGATATGGACTTGAAACTCAGAGCAGGAGTACTCGGCGGGACCGGAATGGTGGGACAGCGCTTCATTTCTCTTCTTGAAAACCACCCATGGTTCCGGGTAACGGCTATAGGAGCCAGCGAAAGGTCTGCAGGTCTTCCCTATGAAAAGGCTGTTGAAGGCCGCTGGAAGATCGACGCCCCGATCCCGGAAAGCGTAAGGGACATAACCGTTGTCAATGCCGCCGACATAAAAAGGATAGCTGACGAAGTAGACCTCGTTTTCTGCGCGGTGGATATGAAAAAGGAAGAAATCAGGGAGCTTGAGGAAAAGTATGCCCGTGCTGAAATACCGGTCATATCGAACAACTCGGCGCACAGATCCACTGAGGATGTTCCGATGATAATCCCCGAAGTCAACCCGCAGCATACGGCAATAATAGAGAAGCAGAGAAAGCGGCTTGGCACAAAAAGAGGATTCATTGCAGTTAAATCAAACTGTTCCCTCCAGAGCTATGTGCCGCCCGTTCATGCACTGATGCAGTTTGGCCCGGAGAAGATACTTGCTTCGACTTACCAGGCCATATCAGGAGCCGGCAAGGTCTTCAGCGAATGGCCCGAGATCGTGGACAACGTCATACCTTACATAGGCGGCGAAGAAGAAAAAAGTGAAAAAGAACCTCTCAAGATCTGGGGAACCATCGAAGGCAACGTTATAAAGCCCGCCTCAGGTCCGGTGATTTCTGCCCAGTGTTACAGGGTGCCTGTATCGGACGGCCATATGGCGGCAGTGTATGTATCATTCAGGAATAAGCCTTCAAAAGAGGAGATAATCGCGTGCTGGAAGGAATTCAGGGGCAAACCCCAGGAACTCGGACTTCCGAGTGCACCGGCACAGTTCATCACCTACTTTGAAGAGCCCGACAGGCCGCAGTCCAGACTGGACAGGAACCTGGAAAACGGAATGGGCATTGCCGTAGGAAGGCTTCGCGAAGATACATTGTTTGATTACAAGTTCACCTGCCTTTCCCACAACACGATCAGAGGCGCAGCCGGCGGCGCCATACTGATGGCCGAACTGCTCAAAGCTGAAGGATGGCTGTAATATCGTCCGGCATAATATCATGAAGGAGGCCAGAATATGAGAAAACCCATTTTTACAGGATCCGGCGTTGCCATAATAACCCCCTTCACAGAAGACGGTGTCGATTTCGAGAAACTCGGAGAACTCATAGAGTTCCATATAAAAGAAAATACCGATGCGATCATAATATGCGGGACCACCGGTGAAGCATCCACCATGCCCGATGATGAACATATCGAAGTCATCGAGTATACGGTAAGGAAAGTAAACGGCAGGCTTCCCGTCATCGCAGGTACAGGAAGCAACGACACGAAACATGCCATCCATCTGAGCAAACGGGCCGAGGAAGTCGGCGCTGACGCTATACTCAGCGTAACGCCGTATTACAATAAAACCACGCAGGAGGGTCTGTACCGGCATTTCAGGGCCATAGCGGAAAGCATAGGCATCCCCGTGATATTGTACAATGTGCCCTCGCGGACGAACCTTAACATAGACCCCGCTACCGTGGTGCGGCTGGCAGAGATAGACAACATAGTGGCAATAAAGGAGTGCAACCTGAACCAGGCCGGAGAGATCATACACCGCTGCGGTGATGATTTCACAGTATATTCCGGGGAAGACGCACTTGTCCTGCCGTTGTTGTCTCTTGGCGGGAAAGGAGTCATATCCGTCATGGCGAACATAATACCCCGTGACACGCATGACATGGTGGCAGCTTATCTTTCTGGCGACCTTGAAACCGCAAGGAAGATCCAACTGGGAGCGCTTGAACTCATAAGGGCACTGTTCATCGAGGTCAGCCCGATACCGGTCAAGGAAGCTATGAACCTGATGGGCATGAACGTCGGAAAGTGCCGCATGCCTCTGGTGGAAATGAGCGACAAAAACAGGGAAATTCTCAGAAAAGCAATGAAAAATTACGGTCTTATATAAGCTCTCAGAAGTCTTATGAAAAATATGGCGGCAGTCATGGGGGCTGTCCTTCCGCAAGGAAGAGGATGCCCCCTCTGCCCGGGCAAAGGATGTGTACGCTTTGATAAAGATACTGTTGAGTGGCTGCAACGGAAAAATGGGCCAGGTAATCACACGCATGGCAGAAAAATACGATGATCTCACCATAGTTGCCGGATATGACATAGCAGACTCCGGCAAAAACCCATACCCGGTATATACTGACCTCGAAAGATGTATAGTAAGGCCTGATGTCCTGATCGATTTTTCCAACCCTGCAGCGCTGGAAACACTGCTTGCATATGCATCGGCCGGCAGGATACCCGCAGTCATCGCTACGACCGGTCTTTCCCAGTCACAGATAAGATTGCTCAATAAGGCAGCAGAAATCATACCCGTATTTTACTCTGCAAACATGTCACTTGGCATAAACCTGCTGATTGGACTGGTCAAAAAGGCTGCCAGGCTGCTGCAGGCGGATTTCGATATCGAGATAGTGGAGAAACATCACAATCTTAAGATCGACGCCCCCAGCGGCACAGCGCTTGCTATTGCCGATGCGGTCAATTCCGTACTGGACATGAAGCATGAATACGTATACGACAGGCATTCGCGCAGAAAGAAAAGGAGCAGGAACGAGATAGGCATACACGCCATCCGCGGAGGTACTATCGTAGGCGAACATTCCGTCATTTTCGCCGGAAACGATGAAATAATCGAGATACGCCATACTGCGCTGTCAAGGGAAATATTCGCCACGGGCGCGCTGAGCGCCGCAAGGTTCATAGCCGGCAAAAGACCCGGCATGTATGGGATGAGCGATCTTGTCGGCCAGGAATAGCCGGAAGACAGGAGGTAATGTTATGTCAGGCAGTCCTGTATCGAATGTCACCGTAACCTATAACGTCGCATTGGTAACGATCCACAGCCTCCACTGCGACACGAGGCTGCTTGCTGATATTTTCAGCGCTGTTGCTCAAAAAGGCATCAACATAGACATGATAAGCCAGTCTCCGCCTTACAGGGACAGCATAACCATTTCTTTCAGCCTCCCTGCAGACAGGCTTGTCGATGCTCTGAGCGTTCTTAACAGCTTCAAGGCGGCCGGGAAAGACCTGAGGGTCGAAGTGGACGCCGACAACACCAAGCTGCAGGTATACGGCGAAGGCATGCGAAATATGCCCGGCGTTGCCGCACGCATATTCTCTATACTTGCTGACGAAGGCATTGAAATCAAACTGGTCACAACTTCCGAAACGGATATATCATACCTGATTTATGAAAAAGACGTGGACAGGGCGAGAAACGCCATTTCAAAGGAGTATGGCCTTTAACCGTCTTTATGAACGGTTTCAGAAGTATCTTATAATGCCGTCTTCTCCCACTACGCTGACACCGGTACCTGGATCAGTTCTCAGATTTCGCCCGTTGCCCGTGCCATTTCCGCTGCTGCCGCCATCCTCACCGCCATCATCTTCATCTTCTTCGCTGCCCTCATCTTCTCTTGCATCATCGTCCAGGTAATCTTCGTCGTCGGCTTCTTCGTCTTCTCCCTCTTCTGCCTCAAGACGCGAAAGGATGTACTTCTTAAGCTTGGGATAGGTATAGTAGTTTATGATGAAACCTGTCAGGCTCATTGTCAGGAAAATATATGGAATGAACCCGATAAGCGGATTGAACGGGATAATGAGCCCGAACGAGAGGAACACGATGAACGCATTCAGAAGCAGTATCCCCACATTGGGAATGAATTTGACAATCGCGAAAATCAACGCATTCTTGTACAGCTGTTTCAGGGTGAGTTCGAACGTTACCATCAGAGGATAGATGTAAATATTCATGCATGCGAACAGCAAAAACATCAGGAACATCACGGCAAGTCCGATCAGTCCCAGTGTTCCGGGTATCTGGCCTATATCTATCAATATCCAGTATGCCCTTATTGACATGATCGTCAGGAACGTCACAACGAAATTGACCGTACTTACGATAAGGCTCTGGCTGAAGTTCGATTTCGCCGCATCCTTGAAATCTCCCCATATAAACGCATGTTCTTCCCGAGAGTAATTCCTGAGTATATACGTAAAGCCCGCCTGAGAGGGACCTGTCGTGATCATCGGCACGCACATCATGACAGTCAGCAGGACGAATTTCATAATTATGTCATTGAACATGCCTTCCGGACTTTCCAAG
>JAKOPX010000067.1 GCA_029778665.1 Bacillota bacterium
CAAGAGATTAAAACGCTCTTGATTACCGAAAACGCCAAAATCCAGAGCCAGATACTGAAAGAGCAGAATAAAAAGCCTTCCTGGTGGGTATTGGTCTTGATCACCACATTAACCTCAATATGCACGGGCCTTATCGTGTATGTTGTCTCCTACTAACCCCTTTTCTCTTTTCCGATGCTCTTATATACTGGATCAACCTTTCCTACACTCCATGAAACTTCTACCACACTACCGGGGATGCAAGAGTTGCAGGCAGGTTCTGGTCAGGCGCGTGTTTAAAAAGTACAACTACGAACCTTACTGCCTTTCCTGCCGAAAAGCCATGTTAAACGGTGCGCGTTAAGGCTCCGATGACTATATATAGTATGGAGGCCTTATTAAGTTTTTGTAGGAAAGTTGTAAAAAGGTGAAAGAAAATGACAGAATTAGAAATCAACAGATTAGACCGCATTCACCAAGAAATCGTCTATCCGGTGGCGCTTCTGCCGGAGAACCTGGACGTTCTGATCGGGCGGATGGACTATTTAGACAATCGCATGGTGGCGCGAGCCGCGATTCACGAAACAAAGGAAGGAGAGTTCTCTGATGGAATTATCGCCGCAGTAAAGCGTGCGATCACAGATATCAACAAGAGAGATCTGGCGATCATCGGAACAGCAGCGTGCCGGGAAGACCGGCTGTTACGCCAGAGGGACTCCGACGGAAAGGCAAAGGCGAGGCGGTAAAGATGGCAAACCTGGAAAGCATGCTGGAGCGGGTTAAGCGGTGCAGGGAGAACAAAGCACGCGGCATTGTGGCCGTTCACCCTGAATACGCCAAAACCCAGGCGCGCCACGCGATTGAAGAGCGGAAAATGGAGAACGAGATGTGGCAGCAGATCTCTCAGGTGGCAACCCAGATGGCCGAAGAGGAGCCAGAAAACCGGTTTCTTTCCCGAGTTGCCGACCGGATGCGGTCTGAGGCCGTTCGGGGCCGGTAATCTCAAACCGGCCCAAAATTTCTGCGCGCACATCCACAACCAGAAACAGGAATCAGGCGCAAGATCCGATCTTCCAAATACCGCTTATATGGTGCGCGTCAGGGCTCCGGGCTATGAAATGAGCCAGGAAAGGGCTCCGATAACTATATATAGTATGGAGGCCTTATTAAGTTTTGTAGGAAAGTTGTAAAAAGGTGAAAGAAAATGACAGAAATGACCTGCAACCATGGAGTGACCTGCGATTTCTGCGGGCGCGAGTTTCCTGTGGCCGATGTTAAAACCAACGACCAGGGACAGGCGGTTTGCAAGACCTGCCTGGAAGATGGAACGGCAAAAATCTGCGCGGAATGCGGCTCGTTCCAGTATTCTGAGAACATGCACTTCGTTATCGGATTGCACGTCGAGGTGTGCGACGAATGCTGGTACGGCCCGTATGGCAGTCCTGAGAACGAAAAGGAGGATTCTTCCTCCTCTTCTCCTGCAGGAAACGGCTGCGAAGGCTGCCCCGGTGAAGAAGGCGGCTGCATGGAGCACCCGGCTGAATGCGGGCGGTACGACCCCGAAACCGGCAAGAAGGTGTGGTAAATGGCTCCCCCTTGCGATTCATGTAAGCATCGTAAAAACATCGAGAATCCCCAAATACAGCATTATGCATTCTACTGTAAGGTAAAAAGAGTTTTCTGCATGAAATCTCAGAAAACGTGCAAATATTACATCAAGAAGGAGTAAGAATATGTGTATAATCGTCTATAAACCTACAGGAGTTGAAATTCCGGCCAAAACTGTCTGGGAGAACTGCTGGAGCAGCAACCACGACGGGATCGGGCTAATGTATCGCGAAAAGGGCAAGGTGCGGATTAAGAAGGGCTTTATGAGCCTGCAGGCCTTTGAGAAAGAGTTAGAGAACCTGAAGAGGAAGACCGACCTGAATGCG
>JAKOPX010000442.1 GCA_029778665.1 Bacillota bacterium
AGATTTCCTCCAACAATTTGGAGAATGCTTCATCCCTACCATTTGATAAAAATAATCCGTGCAAAAGTTCTTCGGTTATAGTAATATTAAACTGAGCCATGGTTCATCCTCCTCGGTTTGGTATTTGTTTAGCAACTATATTTTACCGAGGTATGAGCTTTGGCTCAACTCCTTTTTACACCATTATATAGACTTAATCTATTCAATTAGCAATAATTTGACACCGGCATATTATGTTAATACAATATCATTGACCTGCGGTTTATAAAAAATCAATGAAATCTTAAGAAAAAATAAATTGTTATTTAATAATAAAACAATGGCTTTTCCCGTATTTGAATGATAAATTTATGGTATCGGGTGTTGAATAAACATACCCGGTATCGTATAATATTCGCGATAAGCAGATGAAACCAGCCAGGCAATACAAACGGCACACTTTATGGGACACACTTGTGTGTCACCCACCAGTACGGAACAAGGAGTAATCAATATGCATGACGCCATTTCTCTTGGAATTGATATTGGATCAACGACCGTCAAAGTTGTTGTTTTAAATCATAATAAAGAAATATTGTTTTCCGACTATGAAAGGCACTATGCCAATATCCAGGAAACCCTGGCCGCATTAATCAAAAAGGCCCAGGACGCGGTTGGCGATCTTATCGTCCGCCCTGTAATAACCGGGTCCGGCGGGCTGACCATCTCCAAGCACCTGGACGTACCTTTTATTCAGGAGGTGGTTGCCGTTGCCACATCTCTCCAGGATTATGCCCCGCATACCGATGTAGCGATAGAGCTGGGCGGTGAGGACGCTAAAATAATCTACTTCACCAATGGTGTGGAACAGAGGATGAACGGCATATGCGCGGGAGGTACCGGTTCTTTCATCGACCAGATGGCAAGCCTTCTTAAAACCGATGCGGCGGGCCTTAATGAGTACGCAAAGGATTACAAGGCTATCTACCCGATTGCAGCCAGGTGCGGCGTATTTGCCAAGTCGGATATCCAGCCGCTGATAAACGAGGGCGCGACAAAACCCGACCTGTCCGCATCAATCTTCCAGGCTGTTGTTAACCAGACCATAAGCGGACTGGCATGCGGCAAGCCCATACGTGGCAATATCGCGTTTTTGGGAGGTCCCCTTCATTTCCTTTCGGAACTGAGGAACGCATTTATTCGGACCCTTAAGCTGACCGACGAGCAGATTATTGCTCCGGAGAACTCTCATCTGTTTGCCGCCATCGGCGCTGCCATGAACTCTAAAGAGGATTCCGCCGTAAACCTGTCGGCCTTATATAAGAAGCTAGCCGAGGGCATCAAGATGGACTTCGAGGTCCACCGCATGAAACCCCTGTTTGAAAATGAAGCCGAGTATGAAGAATTCCGACAGCGCCATTCCGTACATACCGTCAAGAAGGGCAATTTAAGCGAATACAGGGGCAACTGCTTCCTCGGAATAGACGCCGGCTCCACAACGACCAAGGTCGCCTTGGTTGGAGAAGACGGTTCCCTGCTCTATTCCTTCTACAGCAACAACAACGGAAGCCCGCTCAAAACCGCGATTAAAGCCATTAAGGAGATATATGAAATACTGCCCGAGGGAGTTAAAATAGTCCGTTCCTGCTCAACCGGATACGGTGAGGCCTTGATTAAGGCCGCGCTTATGCTGGATGAGGGCGAGGTTGAGACTGTAGCCCATTATCGTGCCGCTTCATTTTTCGAGCCGGACGTGGACTGCATACTCGATATCGGCGGGCAGGATATGAAATGCATAAAGATTAAAAACAATACCGTCGATAATGTTCTGCTGAACGAGGCCTGCTCGTCAGGCTGCGGTTCATTTATAGAAACCTTTGCAAAATCCCTGAATTACGAGGTCGAGTATTTCGCAAAGCTGGCCTTGTTTGCCAAGAACCCCATTGACCTGGGTACCAGGTGTACCGTCTTCATGAACTCGAAGGTAAAACAGGCGCAGAAGGAAGGAGCGACCGTAGCGGATATTTCCGCCGGCCTGGCATATTCCGTAATAAAAAATGCCCTGTATAAGGTTATAAAAATTACAAATCCCAAGGACCTGGGCAATAAAATGGTTGTCCAGGGCGGCACATTCTATAACGACGCGGTCCTTAGAAGCTTTGAGCTTATATCCGGTTGCGAGGCCGTAAGGCCTGACATCGCCGGAATAATGGGAGCGTTCGGTGCCGCGCTTATTGCAAGGGACCACTATGATGGCAGTGAAACCACCATGCTGTCCATAGACCAGATATATGAGCTGAAATTCGAGACATCTCTTGCCCGCTGCGGTAAATGCACCAACAACTGTACCCTGACCATCAACAAGTTCACCGGAGGAAGGCGTTTTATCTCCGGCAACAGGTGCGAACGCGGCCTTGGCAAGGAAAAGAATGCGGATAACATTCCGAACCTTTACGAGTATAAAATGAAGCGCTATTTCGACTATGAGCCGCTTCCCGAGGACCGGGCTCCCCGCGGAACGGTCGGAATCCCCAGGGCGCTTAACATGTATGAAAACTATCCTTTCTGGCATACGTTTTTCACCAGGCTGGGATACCGGGTGGTATTATCTCCGCCTTCCAGCAGGAAAATATATGAGCTTGGCATCGAATCAATCCCGAGCGAATCGGAATGCTACCCTGCCAAGCTGGTTCACGGGCATATTAAATGGCTTATTGACAACGGGATTAAGTTTATCTTCTACCCCTGCATACCATTTGAAAGAATTGAATTCCCCGGTGCAAACAACCATTATAACTGCCCGATTGTTACCTCGTACTCGGAGAATATCAAGAACAATGTGGAGGAACTCAGGGATCCGTCCATAGAATATGCCAATCCGTTTTTGTCCTTTGAAAGTGAAGAAATCCTGTCGAACCGGCTGGTTGAGATATTTACAAAAAAAGGAATTAGTAAAAATGAAATAAGGGAAGCCTGTAAGGCTGCCTGGGAAGAGTTGGCCAATGCCAGGGAAGACATGAAGAGAAAGGGTGAAGAAACCCTGGCATACCTGCGGGCATCCGGCAGAAGGGGAATCGTGCTGGCAGGCAGGCCGTACCATATCGACCCCGAGATAAATCATGGAATTCCTGAAATGATTAATTCCTTCGGTGTAGCTGTATTGACCGAGGACTCCGTATCCCACCTGGGCAAGGTGGACCGCCCGACCCTGGTCGTGGACCAGTGGATGTTCCACTCCCGGCTTTATGCCGCGGCTTCATTCGTACGCACCCAGCCGAACCTCGAGCTTGTTCAGCTGTTTTCCTTCGGCTGCGGCCTGGATGCCGTAACTACCGACCAGGTAAATGACATCCTGTCCGATTCCGGCAAGATATATACCGTATTGAAAATTGACGAGGTCAGCAATCTCGGCGCCGCAAGAATCCGCATACGATCCCTGCTTTCGGCGGTCAGGGAAAGGGAAAGCAAGGGCTACAAAGCCAAGCTTGCATCCTCAGCATTCCAAAGGCCAATATTTACCGAGGATATGCGTAAGACCCACACCATACTTGCGCCGCAGATGTCGCCGATACATTTTGATTTGCTGGAAGCTGCCTTCAGATACGGCGGTTATAAGCTGGAGGTGCTGCCGAACGACAACCGGCGATCCGTGGATATCGGCCTCCAATATGTCAATAATGACGCCTGCTACCCGTCCATGATGGTCGTCGGGCAGATTATGGATGCATTGCTGTCCGGCAAATATGACCTTGACAAGGTGGCCGTCATAATCACCCAGACAGGCGGTGGATGCCGTGCCACAAACTACATTGGATTCATAAGAAGGGCATTAAGAAAAGCCGGAATGTCCCACATACCGGTCATATCCCTGAGCGCGTCAGGCCTTGAGAAAAACCCGGGACTGAAAATCACTCCTAAAATGCTGATAACCGCCATGCAGGCACTGGTCTACGGGGACGTGTTCATGCGTGTCCTTTACAGGACCAGGCCATATGAAAAAGTACCGGGCTCGGCAAACGCGCTTCATGAAAAATGGCGTGATAAGTGCATTAAATCCCTGGAAAAGGCCAGATGGGGAGAATTCAAGAGAAATATCAGGGGAATAGTCAGGGACTTTGACAACCTGCCTGTTTACGAGGACATGAAGAAACCCAGGGTAGGCGTTGTAGGCGAAATACTTGTCAAATTCCTTCCTTCGGCCAACAACTTCCTTGTTGAGCTTTTGGAATCGGAAGGTGCCGAGGCCGTAGTTCCGGACCTTATGGATTTCCTCATGTACTGCGCATATAACAACATCTACAAGGCCAGGTACCTCGGCAAGAGCAAAAAGAGCGCCCTTATGTCCGGTATTGTCATCTGGGCTCTGGAGCAGCTTCGCAAGGAAGCTGTAAAATCCCTCAGGAAAAGCAAACGCTTCGAACCTCCTGTTCCCATCAGGAAGCTGGCCGAATATGCCAAGGATGTTGTATCAATCGGCAACCAGACCGGTGAAGGCTGGTTCCTTACGGGAGAGATGCTGGAGCTTCTGCACAGCGGTGTGAACAACATAGTCTGCACCCAGCCATTCGCATGCCTGCCCAACCACATCGTAGGCAAAGGGGTAATCAAGGAACTGAGGCGCCAGAACCCCAATGCAAACATTGTGGCCATCGACTATGATCCCGGTGCCAGCGAAGTCAACCAGCTCAACCGAATCAAGCTCATGCTGTCCACCGCGGTTAAAAATTTAAACAAGGATAACTACGAAAGTAAGGCTATATAAGATATTCAGTATATTACAACACAATTGATTAGATATATAAATTCTTCTATGGATGTTTTATATTGAGGGGCAAAATCCGCTTGCCCCTCATCACTCATGGTCTATATGTTTTCAATCTGCCAATCTATCGGCTCTATGCCGTGGCTTATCAGGAATTCATTTGTCTTGCTGAAGGGTTTGCTTCCGAAGAAGCCCCTGTGTGCAGACAATGGGCTCGGGTGCGGGGATTCCAGTATCAGGTGCTTGCTGTTGGTCAGAAGCGCCTTCTTTTGCTGTGCCGGCTTGCCCCACAGTATGAACACCACGGGCCTGTCCAGATCGTTAACCGCCCTGATTACAGCGTCGGTGAACTGTTCCCATCCAATGTTTCTGTGGGATAATGGCTGATGTGCCCTGACGGTTAACACGGTGTTCAGCAGCAGCACCCCTTCGTCCGCCCATTTCTTCAGGCATCCGTTGTTCGGGATATAACACCCGATATCGTCATGGAGTTCCTGAAATATATTGACCAACGAAGGAGGCATTTCCGTTCCCGGCATTACAGAAAAGCAAAGGCCGTGTGCCTGTCCCTCGTTGTGGTACGGGTCCTGTCCCAGGATAACACATTTTACCTTGCTGAACGGAGTCAAATGAAAAGCGTTGAAAATATCTTCAGCCTTGGGATATATGACCCTGGTCCTGTATTCATTCACTACAAAATCATAAAGCTTTTTGTAATAAGGTTTCTTAAATTCCCCCGACAGCACCGTAAGCCAGTCGTTGGCAATTGCAGCCATTGGTTATCCTCCTCCAATCAAAAGGCTTTCGCCTGTTGTACGAAAGCCTGTCAACATCACATATCATCCTGCCGCGGATTATAAATAAACATCTATTCCTCTTTCGTGCAGGTAGCGTTTTACATCCATGATTTCCAGCTCTTTGAAGTGGAACAGGGATGCCGCCAATACAGCCTGTGCCTTGCCTATTGCCACAGCTTCATAGAAATGCTCCAGCCGGCCCGCTCCTCCCGATGCTATGACAGGTACGGGCACGCTCTCGGAGATGGCGCTGGTCAGCTCCAGGTCATATCCATCCTTTGTTCCGTCCTTGTCAAGGCTGGTCAGTATAATCTCGCCCGCACCCAGACCGACCGCTTTAACGGCCCATTCCACGGCATCCATGCCCGTATCGGTTTGTCCACCGTTTTTAAGTACGTTCCATCCGGATCCGTCACTTCTTTTCTTTGCGTCCAACGCAAGCACGACGCGGCTGCTTCCAAATTCATCCGCAGCTTCCTTCAATATGCCCGGGTTGTCTATTGCCGCGCTGTTTATTCCAACCTTGGCGGCACCAACCTCGAAGGCCTTTCTGAAATCCTCTATGGTGCGTATTCCTCCGGCTATGGCAAACGGTATGGAAACTGCTTCAGCAGTTCTTCTCATCACATCAAGGTTGGTTTTCCTGTTCTCGGTCGTTGCCGATATATCCAGGAATATAAGCTCATCGGCGCCGGCCTTGGCATAGGCCTTGGCTATCTCCACCGGATCTCCGGCATCCTTAAGCTCTACAAAATTTACACCCTTAACTACACGTCCGTTGTGAATGTCCAGGCAAGGAATTACTCTTACACGATTCATATACTGTCTCCTTTTTCCGGTTGAATATTTATTGTATATTATTGCGAATCATATACCATCATATTTTCCAATACGACATTATAGACCGCTATACTGTACTGCATCCGGTTTTCGCTGTTAATTATTTCCATGGCCTGTTCTTCCGTTAATCCAAATACATTATACAGCTCGGAAAGAATCTGATCCCTGACGTAATCCAGATCGGTCTTAATGCCCAGGAGCGTTGCCAGCTCGGAATACTTTTCATATCTCTGCAGGCCTTTAAGCAAGGAATCCAGAGCTTCGGGATATTTTTTCATATGATAGTAATTATTATAGGAGTTAAGCTGCTTGTTGACAAACATGATGGTCATTATCTTGTCATACAGCTCTATATCCTCGTCATTTAGCTCCATCCCATATACTTCGTTATAAGCCTGCGTATACCTGTGACTGCTGAAATAATCCGAGGCATTTCTTATGCTCATTGAGTAGGAAAACATATTTGTCAGCAGAAGGAACGCTGTTGTCATAATTCCGAAAAAGACAAATACGATTGAGGCTCCGGCCTTATTGATACGTCCGGTATCTATCTCTTCCTCTTCAATTACCTCTATTTTCTTCTTTTTCTTTTTCTCTTTCTTTGGCTTCTTCGCCGGCTTTACTTCCTCCGGTTCTTCCTCCTGCCTGCGCCTTACGGGCAGTTCATCCGGATTTTCTTCTTCCTCCGGCCCTTTCTTCTTTCCCTTGGCCTTTTTCTTTTTCGTCTTTTCAGCCTTGGCGGCGGTCTCCCTTTTTACTCTCTTTATTTCGGGTATTTCGTCCTCATCTTCAACATTTGCAAACAGTCTTTCAAATAGGCTCTTTTTCTCTTCCTTTTCCTTAACCTTGTCTTTTTTCTTTTTGCTGCGGCCTTTTTCTTTCCCGGTTTCGGATTCTTCATCCTGCAAAATATAATTGATGCCCTGGTCCGGGTCCTTTAAATCCGTTACGGCCTCCAAAGCTTCAGAGAATACCTCACCGACATCCTCGGGGTATTCTTTCTTATTTTCTTCGTCGCTGCTTATGATTCCAAGCAAATCCGTTATGGCTTGTATATCATCCTCAACGGCATCATCCGGGTTAATCCCGTCCAACAGCCTGAGAAGTTCATCCTCGGTCGTCTTTGCCGGTTCGGATTTATAGTCTTCTGAAGTATCCGTCCCTGGTATTATACCGCCGATGTCCCCGATATCTGTATCGTCAGTACCAATTAGGTCTTCCGCTGTATCGGACAGGTCATCATCCGCTGCATAAACAAAGCTCTCATCCTCTGTCTCATACGCCGCATTTTCATTATCCGATGCATATGCCAAATCCTCACTGTCGGGCGCATATTCAGCAGCCTTTCCGTCCCGCTCATGTAACATATCCTCATCATCCGCCGCATTTGCCATATCTTCGACGGCTCCGGCACCATCCCCACCGCCGCTTTCGGCTTCCATCTCCAGTTGTTTCAACAGGTCGTCCAAATCCATATTAATAGTTTCATCATCAATATAGTCCACATCATCACCGGTGGAATCTTCAGTGCCATGCATTTCATCTTCCATATTGCCCTGCATTAATAAATCCGGTATATTAATGTCCCCTGTATCAGTCTCCGCAAATGATATGTCCTCCGCATCCGTTACGGCAGATGTTATATCCTCAGTGCTTATTTCAACCGGTTCATTAAGGTCACTTTCCATATCAAACCAATCAAAATCCTTAAGGTCCTGCGGGTCAACACTATTCCTCCCGATGTCTTCTTTTTGCGCGCCAATAACAGAAGCAGCGTCATCCTGCTTCTTCCTGGTCTTGTATATATCACTGGCAGTTGTACCATTGTTCTGTATGGAATTTAGCAGTCCGTCAAGGTACGACTCGTTTTTCAGCAGATCTTTCTTTTCTGCGCAGTCCCGGCAGTATTCTGTTCCATCCGGTATGTTCTTCTTGCACAGCTTACACTTTGCCATAAGCCACCGCCTGTTTTCTTATGTTGTACACTGATTGCCATTACTGGAATTTGATGTCGGGATTAATGTTACTGATAATTTTGCGTAAATCCAATATTTCAATTTTCTTGTTGTTTATGTTCAAAATTCCTGTTACTGCACCCTTAACGGAAGTACTCAATTTTCTTCCCGGCTTCGCAATATCGGCAGTTGTCACCCTGTGAATCTCGTGAACATTGTCCACATGAAATCCGATGTTCATGCCATTAATATTTGTTACAATCACCATTTCATCCTTTATGCCGTTCCCGTCCTCAAGCTTAAGGCTTGCCTTAAGGTCAATGACGGAGATAACAAAATCCCTCGGCATAATGACTCCCTCAATATACGGATGAGAACCGGGTAACTTTCTGATATTACCCTCGTATGGAAGTATTTCCTGTATATCACTGATATCGGCGCCATATAAAAAGCTGCCGGTCTGAAACTCAAGAATCTCTATTTCCTTTTTCTCTTCATCAAGCAACATTTCTCTTTCCATTGCTTCCCTCCGTATAACGCTTTTTTCTTTCGCCAAAATTCTACTATAATTATATTATATGAATATAAAAAACACAAATAAAAATATAATTGCTTCTGACAGGTTACAAAAGCTCATAAATATGTTATACTAAGAACGGATAAAAAGTCTGTTGCAAGTACTTAATGCGTCCTTGAACGCAATTAGTACTTAGTAATCAAATGGAGGAATCAGCTATGAGAGCATCAATTAATCGTGATGGATGTATTGGATGCGGCCTTTGCGCCGAAACCTGTCCGGAAGTATTTCGTCTTGATGATGATGGATTTGCAGAAGTATACACCGACCCCATTCCCGCCGGTGCGGAAGATTCCGCCCGGGAAGCGGCCGACAACTGCCCTACCGGTGTAATTACAGTTGAATAGAGACAGAATTAAGCAAGAACTAAATACCCCAGCCTGCAGTGCCGCCGGTTTTGCTTATCCGGTTCGGCTCTGCAGTCCGGGGTATTTTATTGTTAACAGTCAATTATATATTCGTAATGCATTATACGATTGTCCGGTCCTGGCAAGCTTATTCTGTCTCAATTATGTACTGATTCAGAATGTTTTCAAGCATTTCCTGTCTGCCGGACTTGTTCTTTGTAACATTGTTCTTTAACGCATAAGCCTCAAGCTCCTTGAAGCCAACCTTGCCCTCAACAATGTCCTTGCCGATGCCCTCTCTGTAGCTTGCATAACGCTCTTCCTTGAAATCCTCGAATACCCTGTCTTCAAGCAGCTTGGCAGCTACCTTCAATCCTCTTGCAAATGCGTCCATTCCTGCTATATAACCATAGAACAGATCCTCATCTTCAAATGAAGCGCGACGTACCTTTGCGTCGAAGTTCAGGCCGCCTTTGCCGAGTCCGCCGTTAAGGAGAACCTCGTACATAGCAAGAGTGGTGTCATAAATATTTGTCGGGAACTGGTCAGTATCCCATCCGAGATTTGGATCACCGGTGTTGGCGTCAATGCTTCCCAGCACGCCGTTAATCCTGCTCATGTTAAGCTCATGCTGGAATGTATGCATCGCCAGTGTCGCATGATTTGCTTCGATGTTCATCTTGAAATGGTCCTGCAGGTTGTACTTTCTCAGGAAAGCAAGAACCGATGCGGTATCGAAGTCATACTGGTGCTTTGTGGGCTCCTTCGGTTTAGGCTCGATCAAGAGCTGGCCTGTGAAGCCGATTTCCTTGGCATAATCAACTGCCATTCTCAGTAACCTTGCCATGTTGTCCAACTCGAAAGCGGTATCCGTATTAAGCAGCGTTTCGTACCCTTCACGTCCGCCCCAGAATACGTAATTCTCTCCGCCCAACTCCTTGGTAATTTCCATGGCCTTCTTAATCTGTGCGGCCGTGTAAGCAAATACGGTCGCGTTGCAGGAGGTTCCGGCGCCATGTACGAACTTGGCGTCACCAAACGCATTGGTTGTGCCCCAAAGGCACTTGATACCGGTTCTCTTCATTTCCTGCTTGATAACTTCAACGATTTCATCCAGCCTTCTGTTGGTCTCAGCCAGATTGTCAGGGTCTCTTGGTGCTATATCGGCATCATGGAAGCAGAAATACTCAATCTGCAGCTTCTCCATGAATTCAAAGGCCGCATGTATTCTTTCCTTTGCCTTTTCCATGGCATCTTCGGTGTTATCCCAATGACGGCTGAAGAAGTCTCCTCCAAAGGGATCCCTGCCCATAAAGGTGAAGGTATGCCAGAAAGACATGGCGAACTTCAGGTGGTCTTTCATGGGTTTGCCCAAAACCAGTTCATTGGGGTTGTAATACCTGAATGAAAGATTGTTTTTGCTTTGAGGACCCTCGTAATTAATTTTGCCTACTTTAAAATAAGCCATTCGCAATTCCTCCTTGTAAATATATAGTAGAAACCTGCCTGCTATAATTCTCTTTCTTCTATTATAATACCTTGGCAAAGATATTACAACAGAAATTTGTACGCTTAATAAACTATATGTATATTTTGGCTTTATACACTCTCCAACAGTCTTCTTACATTCAAAAGGCCCCAGCCCTGCTTTTCCCAGTTCTGCCCTAAATCCACCGCGCTTTCCCGAAGCTTGAGCTTTACATCCCTGTTGCTTAAGTGTGGATAAGCCCCAAGAAGCAGCGCAATGGCTCCCGCCACCACGGGAGTGGCCATGGATGTTCCGCTCTTTATGGTGTACATCATCGGGTAGTGGATACCCTCCCCCGCGTATCGGTTAATGTTGCAGGAGATGATATTTGATCCCGGGGCGATAATATCCGGTTTCTTAATACAGTACGGCGTAGGGCCCCTTCCCGAATAATCCCTCGATTTGGTTCCGAACAGCTCGACGGAAACATTGTCATCGGAGGAGCCCACGGTAATCACCTTTCGGCTGATTCCGGGAGTGGATATGGACATTGGGCTTGGCCCGTTATTTCCTGCGGCCACAACAACTACTATCCCGCTGTCCC
>JAKOPX010000443.1 GCA_029778665.1 Bacillota bacterium
CTTAGCTGCTCTGCCTTGGCCTGGGCTTCAGGGTCACCAAACCAATCCAACCGTGCCAGGCTCTCCCTTATCTCCTGCCGTATCTTCCTGAACCCTTTCTTATAGATCTTGTCATCAGCCACGGTATGGCCAGGTGCCCGCTGCTCCATGAACTCAGTGAAAACGCCTGCTTCATAAGCGGCGATCCATTCTTCCGTCATCTCAGAGAAGATTAAGTCTCGAATTGACCTGCCTTCCCAGAACGGAATGATCCTCTCTTGATAAACTTGCTTCGTTTCTGGAGATACAGCAAAAGGTATCTTCTCGCGCGTATGCAGGATTTCTAGATCTTCAAGAGAATGACAGCAAAGCTCAGGATATGTAGGTGTTGCCTTAGGAGCAGGCCCTCTTTCCCCGACAATTAACTCGCTGCTATTTATGCATATCTTCTTTTTCTCAAGAAGGTACTTAAAAGCAAGGGCTCGCGTAATCGGCGCGGAATGAATCCGGTTATTCTCATAGAATTCAGTGATGAGCTCTGCTCTTTCAGTTGAAATGTAAGGAATCGCCTCAAGGCTTTCATGGCGGAGCTTACGGACTCGCTCAGTCATGGCGATCATCCCCCTACTTTAACCTGAAATCCGGTTTTTCTGAAGAAATCAGCAATACGCCCGATCTCCTTTTCAGTAGGCACTTTTTCCACCTTAAACGTATACTCCCTTCCAAGGCGGAGGTATTTGTCCAGTCCGATTTCGTGGTACGGAAGTAAATCCAAACGGTCCAAGCTGCTTTTGTCCAGAGAAGAGATAAATTCTCGCATTAAATCAAGGCCCCCGGTATCCGTATTCACTCCCGGGATTATGGGAATGCGCAAGATAACCCTGGCTCCGTTGTCAATCAGGAATCCAAGGTTTGCGAGGACCGGATCGACAACACAGCCTGTGACCTCCATGTGTCGAACCGGGTCTACTGTCTTCAAATCGTACAACCAGACATCAACCAAAGGCAGAATCCTCTGAATGTGCTTTTGTTCTGCAATCCCGCTCGTGTCCACGGCAGTATCGATGTCCACCGCGCGGCACGCGGCAAGGAGGGCCTCCAAGAATTCAGGTTGCGCCAAAGGTTCACCGCCGCTGAAA
>JAKOPX010000444.1 GCA_029778665.1 Bacillota bacterium
CCTGTTCGGTGAGCGGGTTCAATTCTTCGTCAAACTTGACTTTCCCGGTCCTGAATTCGATGTGTTGATCGTATATCTTTATATAATTAACATCACCTAAATTACCTGCAAGGTAATTCCGAACCTTCTGCGATGTATCCAACTGGTCAACTGTCAATTCGGCTATATAACCCTTTTCGGCATACAGGGTTTGGGTGATAAAGGTCTGGGTGATGATGTTCACCGCCTCAAGGTTCTTCACCTTTGTTATGTTAAAGTCCAGCTCCTTGACGTTATCTGAGGTCAAGTTCCGGAACATCCACTCAAGGGTCCTCTGGAGTTTTATCAGGGTATCCTCAAAATTTATCCCCGGCTGAAAATTGAACTTGCTCAAAACGTCCCTCCTCTCTTTCCAACAGCTTTATGGAGGTAGTATATATCGCATGGTCCGGATCCGGAGAATTTCAGCCGATACCAATCCGCCAGCTGTAGCTTGCTGGTCGGGATCAGGATCTGCGTGTTCTGCAGATCATCCGCTGGCGTGAAGGTGTACAATGTCTCGAAATCACCTTCACCATTCCCGGTTTCCTTCCGGCTCCCGGACACGATAAGGGAACTTCCGGCAGGCACATCGGCCACCACATATAGAGCCCGCAGCGACTTTTTCGCCTTGATGGACAGGTCATGGAACGGCTTCGTGATCGCTTCCCACTGGATGGCCGTCTCGCCATCTTCGGTACCGCTGTCCATGTCCAGGACGACGCCGTCATTTGTGATGCCGTACAGCTTGTCACCTATGGTCGCAAACTGGGCGATGTTGCCATCATGGACATACCAGCGGTCCAGGTCGGACCGGTATTCGAGGATCAGGTTGTTGACCGTGCTGGGGTATGTCGGCACGCTCCAGTATATCGAGTCCTTATGCGATGCGCCGCAGCACAGGTGCTTATATGCCAGGTTAATCTCCTGGAGGTATTTCGCAATCTTCTGCCCCACTTTCGCCGGCAAACCGCCGCCATACCGATATACAGCCCCATTGATGTCCAGCCACCAAAGCAGGTTTGCGTGCTTCACGACGCAGCGGTCGCTCAGGCAGCCGATGTCGGTCGACACATCGATGATCTCCCAGTCTGCCGGGCTGTCGCCGTAGATTTCATGGAAAGAATAAGGCGACCATACGACGACATGATCGCCGTACTCATTGATGGCCACGAGCGGGCCCTTCGCGTTCGTGACGGGCATGATGTTCTCCGGCGGGTATGTTTTGAAGTCTGACAGGTCGGAGGCCTCTACGGCGTTTTCTGTAGCCCAGTAAAGCCTGTACCTGTGTGCCACACACAACCTGCTTTTCGGAGCGTCCGTCAGCTGCGTGATAGAGTTCCCGTCCCAGGAGTATGCGTCGGTACCGTTGATCAGTATTGTATGTACCTTCGATGCATCCCTGAAATCCAGGAACTTTCCCGCAGCATTGCTCAGGTCAGTCTTAACGGTCTGCCATGCTTCCCCGTCCCATCGTTTCCAGGTGGTGCCGTCCAGGACGTGCAGTTCCTGGTTCTCCCTGGTACCGAAAGCGTTCGGCTTTGTCACCGAATCCGCATACTGTTGCCGGCCGGGACGGACCGACAACACAGTCGGGCTCTTATGGCAGCTCATATTCCGGGCATATGTCAGCTCCCCGTCTTCGATATCAAAGCCGGGATCCAAAAACGTATTTATCCCCTGGAATACGATCGTAACCTGGTCTGATCTCGCGAATACATCGTCCATGAATCAGCGCCTCCACCATGAATTCGGCTTTGCCTTGTTGCCGTACTTGACCTTGAACTGCAGCTCCCTCTCCAGGATCAGGTCGAAGATCTCATCGGCTTTCGCGCGGAAGTACCGGGCCCTGGCCGCGTCCTCGTACGGGGGATTCTCGGCGATGATCGAGATGGCATCGTATATGAAGATCTCCTGGAACTCGGGATCCATGATGTCATCCAGGTTGACGTCATCGATATCGTCAGTCTCCTCGTCGACGGTAAACCTGGCCGGGACCGTTTTGGTCGTCAGCTCGATAGTCAGGTCGTCAACTCTAGGGATAGGCGAGATCCCGATCTTGCCGCCGAGGGCGTTGTAATAATACTTTCCGGAAATGCTCTCGTTCGGGCGCTTGTACACATATGTGTCCCATGCGGTCTCTTCTGCATCCCTGGCGATCCTAACTTTCTCGATGTACTCCAACCGGATCCCCGCCGGCAGTTCATACTCCGCCTGGTCCTCGACAGTCTTGAGGCTGGTGTCCTTGGAGAAATGTACTATGTGCGGCCAGATTTTGGCCATCTTGTTGTTGATCCAGCGCACGACATCCGCGTTGGTGAACGGGTGCGGCAACCTAGTCCTGATATCGGCAACGATTTCACTCAACAGCATGCGATCAGCTCCTTCAGTTCAATTATACCGTGGGAGCCGGAAAGCAATAAAAAAGGGATCGCTTGCAGCATGTAAACGCATTATGGTAAAGTATGACATAGGAGGTGTTGCTCATGAAACTTAATTATGATTGTGTACGCGATATTCTGCTGGCCCTTGAAGAGAATTTGACTATTGAAGTTGACGAAGACGAATGCTATTCTTTTAATACACTTTTTTCAGAAGAAATTTGCGAACTGGACAGTCTTTCAAAATACTCAAAGCAAGACATAATATATGCAATTATTAAGCTATATGAAGCCGGTTATATCAATGCTTCAACGATGTCAGCTGACGACTTAACTGACTGTATAATTTCAGATATTACCTATGATGGTCATGAATTTTTACAATCTATTAAATCTGATCCTGTATGGGATAAAGTAAAAAGGGTTGCAGATAAGGTCGGTTCCATATCAATTCCGATAATCTCTTCAATAGCAAATCAAGTTTTATCGTTTTAGGCGAGAAGACTCCCACCTCAAGGAACGAAAGTGAGTAGGTGGGAGATGAATCGCCTTTGAACAAGGGATGATTACTTACCATCTCTATTGTCTAACTGTTCAAGTGCATATTGGATAAGATAAATAATTGTTTGGGTACGAGTTGTGAACCCCTTCTTTTCTTTAAACTCATCAATTCGTTTCAATA
>JAKOPX010000445.1 GCA_029778665.1 Bacillota bacterium
CCTGCGCACATTCTCGAAGTAAATGTTTTTCCTGTTGAGCCACTGCCTTATATTGTCGGGTTGATCGGCGTACCTTGTCCTTTTGTATTCTTCTCCGCCAATCACGAACTCATCCTGGTTTTCGTACGCCTTCTGCGCAGCCAGGAACGAAGGATGCCTGTCCAGTATGAGTTCCCTCATCTTAGCCATGGACGCGTTTTGTGCCTTGTAATACCCGACTCCGTAACTGATGCCGTGCTGTCCCAGCTCGAACCAGAAACAGGGCGACACGGACATCTGCGACTTGTCCCTCAGGAAAACTATCCAGGCGTTGTCCCTGTAGAGGCTCTTGTCCTTTGTGAACCGCGTGTCCCTTCTCACCCGCGATATGATTTTCGACGGGACGGTGATGATACCTTCATCGATTTCCTTCATCGCAGGCGCCAACGCCTTCACCAGTTCGACAAAAGGTTCATATACATATTTACGGTATTCGTGCTTATGAGTTTCATACCATTCCCTGCTGTTGTTCATCCTGTTTTCCAGGAGGAATCTCAGCGCCTCTTTTGAAAACCCTTCAAACCCCATGGTCTGACCTCCGGTTCGGTAAAATACGCCCTGCATGGCGCAGGCCGATATACTGAATAAACAGATGTACAAAATATTCAGATATACAGATTATACAATAGGATTTTCGAATCCCCCTGTCAAGTAACCAGCATGCATGCATGCATTCCTTCCTGCGGTCTGCCGGAACGTGATTGCGCGGGTGCGAGTGAGAATTTCGTTATAATGCACAAATTTCACAAAAAATATCATCCAATAATGCCAAAAAATTATTCACAAAGTGATTGACAAAACAAGCATGATGGTGTTAATATTTTATCAAAGATAGTTAAATATTTATCAAAGTTAGTTATAAAAATAACACTGATAACACCGCAAGGATAATCCGGACAGCTTATGTAAAAAGGAGGGTTTCATATGGCTAAAACGAAAAAATACGAAATCATCGACAGCGTGGAAAAACTGGATGCGGCGCTTGCACGCGTAAGGGAAGCGCAGAAAGTTTTTGCAGGCTACACGCAGGAACAGGTAGACAGGATCTTTTTCGAAGCAGCCATGGCCGCCAACAAGGAACGCATACGCCTGGCCAAAATGGCAGTAGAAGAGACAGGCATGGGCGTGGTTGAGGATAAGGTCATCAAGAACCATTACGCATCAGAGTATATATACAATGCATACAAAAACGTGAAGACTTGCGGCGTCATTGAGGAAGACAAGGCATACGGCATCAAAAAGATCGCCGAGCCTGTCGGTATCCTGGCGGCAGTCATACCGACAACGAACCCTACCTCCACAGCAATATTCAAGACACTCATCGCACTCAAAACGAGGAACGGTATCGTTATAAGCCCTCATCCAAGAGCAAAAAAGTGCACTGTCGAGGCATCCAGGATCGTATATGAAGCTGCGGTCAGGGCCGGAGCTCCTGAAGGCATAATCGCCTGGATCGACGTTCCCAGCCTTGAAATGACGAACCACATAATGAAACAGGCTGACCTGATCCTCGCGACCGGCGGCCCAGGAATGGTAACTGCCGCATATTCATCCGGCAAACCGGCCATTGGCGTCGGACCCGGCAATACTCCCGCCATCATCGACAGTTCAGCAGATATACTCCTGGCGGTCAACTCAGTAATACATTCCAAGACATTCGACAACGGGATGATCTGCGCATCGGAGCAGTCCGTCATAGTTCTCGATGATATATATGACAGGGTAAAGGCCGAATTCACAAAACGGGGATGCTATTTCCTGAATGAAGAAGAAAAGCAGAAAGTACGCGAGACGATCATCATCAACGGCGCACTGAATGCGAAAATCGTCGGCCAGACGGCTTCCACCATAGCTTCTCTTGCCGGTTTCAGCGTACCCGAGGGCACAAGGGTGCTGATAGGTGAAGTCGAGAAAGTCGATCTCACTGAGGAATTCGCATACGAGAAGCTCTCCCCCGTTCTTGCGATGTACCGGGCAAAAGATTTCGGAGAAGCTCTCGACAAGGCAGAAAGGCTCATTGCTGACGGTGGCTTCGGCCACACTGCTTCGGTGTACCTCGACACCATCCGTGCAAAGGACAAACTCAACGAGTTTGCAGAAAGGATGAAGACCTGCCGCATACTCGTGAACACACCTTCA
>JAKOPX010000446.1 GCA_029778665.1 Bacillota bacterium
GATCATCCATATACCCGATGAGATACTGAAAGAGTTCCTGTAAAAGTGTCGTGACATATCATGTGACATTTCATACACGGAAACCAGCCTGTTTCCGTATCGACCACGTGTCGATTATTTTTCGCCTGCACCGGTAGTTTCCGGACAATAACGATGGCTCTGGCCTTTTGGGACAGAGCTGTTTTGTTGCATGGATCTTTTTCTGAAAGGAATACTAAATAGAAAAATAAAGGGACGGATGGCCATGAATGATAAGGACATGTACACACCTGATGAATTGAAAGCCCGGAAACAGCCTGTACCGGGAAAAGAGAGCAGGATGGATCCCCGGCCAATCCCGAAAAGAAAGGCACTGGCAGGTTAAATTCAAAGACTGCTGTCATCACGGGCGCGGACAGCGGTATCGGAAGGGCTGTTGCCGTTGCTTATGCGAAAGAGGGCTGCAATGTAGTTATCGTATATAATATCGCCGACGACGACGCCAACGAGACAAAAAAAGCAGTTGAATCATACGGCGCAAAGGCATTGCTGATCAAAGGCGACGTCGGGGACAGCAACTTCTGCAATGAAGTGATAAACAGGACCCTGCAGGAATTCGGCGGCATAGATATCCTGGTAAACAATGCGGCAGAACAGCATATGCAAAAATCCATAGAAGATATCACGGACGAACAGCTTCTACGGACATTCAAAACCAACATATTCTCCATGTTCTACCTGACGAGAGCGGCACTGCCCCATATGAAAGAGGGCGGCGCGATCATAAATACAGGTTCTGTGACAGCATACAAGGGGAACAAGGATCTGCTCGATTACTCTTCGACAAAAGGGGCTGTGGCAGCATTCACGAGATCCCTGGCCCTGAGCCTGGCCGACCGGAAAATCAGGGTAAACCAGGTTGCGCCCGGACCGGTCTGGACGCCCCTCATCGTATCGACTCTCGATGAGAATGCCGTTCAGAACTTTGGCAAAGAGACCCCGTTGAAAAGGCCCGGGCAGCCGGTCGAACTGGCAGAAGCCTATGTTTACCTGGCGTCATCCGATTCTTCCTATATCACAGGACAGACCATCCATATCAATGGCGGTTACATTATCAACGGATGATCATGTCTGCTCATCGATCCACGCCAGGTATGCTGCGCTTCCCTTTTCTGCGTCCACAAGAAGGATCTCCGGCGTCTCATATGGATGGATTTCCAGGAGTTTCTTCTCCAGTTCGGGATATAATTCTTTCCTGGTCTTGAAC
>JAKOPX010000447.1 GCA_029778665.1 Bacillota bacterium
ATTGCCGATACATGCGGTAACAGCAGTGAAGTTCGATATCATGTCTTTCCCTTCTGCCGAAACGATAAGCAAAGCCACTGCAAAAATGCAAATAAATGCGAAGAAGAAAACGGTAACTCCGGACAGCACGTCTTCATCGACTGTTTTGCCGTTGATCCTGACAGGATATACTGACCTGGGATGTATTATCCTGTGTATCTCGCGCCGTACAAGCTTCATCAGCAGCACGATACGGATACACTTCATGCCTCCTGCGGTGGATCCGGCACTTGCGCCGAAGAACATCAGCAGCACAAGTATGGCTTTGCTGAATGACGGCCAAAGATTAAAATCGGCAGTCGAATAGCCGGTCGTCGTAATTATCGAACTGACCTGGAACGACGAATACCTGAGAGCTTCAGGGAACGACCCGAATACCTTTCCCGTGAGGTCAAGTGTAATAAGTACGATCGAAACCAGGACAGCCCCGAGATAGAACCGGAACTCCGCATCACGGAAATACGATTTCAGGTTTCCTCTGATCAGCTGATAATGAAGGGCGAAATTGATGCCGAACAGGAACATGAACACCGCGATTATCACTTCGGCAAATACATTGTTGTATGCCCCTATACTCGTATTTTTTATCGAAAAACCGCCTGTCCCGGCTGTGCCTAGTGCGTGGACGACGGAATCATATACAGGCATACCTGATATGATGAGCAGAACGATCAGCGCCAGCGTCATGCCTGCGTATATCAGATACAGGATCTTCACAGTCTGCCTGATCTTCGGCACGAGTTTGCCGGGATTCGGCCCCGGGCTCTCTGCCACCAGCATATGTACGGTATTGGGCTTGACCGACGGAAGCACAGCCAGCATAAGAGCCAGCACACCCATACCCCCGACCCAGTGGGTGAAACTCCTCCAGAACAGAATGCCTCTCGGCAGGCTTTCCACGTCCGTCAGGATCGACGCTCCTGTCGTCGTGAATCCAGATACCGATTCAAAAAATGCATCCATTGGCGACGTGATCACGCCGCTGATCAGAAAAGGCAGCGCACCGAACAGAGAAATAAAAAACCAGGACAGCGCAACGATCGCAAAACCATCCCTGGCGTACATCTGGGTATTTTTCGGTTTCAGCAGGTGAAGCAGGAAACCGGCTGCGACCAGTACGGATATCGAAACGAGGAATGCATACACATCATCCTGCCCGTATATCACGGAAACCAGAAGGGCAGGTATCATAAGGGCAGCCTCTATGCCAAGCACTGTGCCGAGGTTGCTGAATATCAGCCTATAGTTCATCCGGTATCCCTCCGG
>JAKOPX010000448.1 GCA_029778665.1 Bacillota bacterium
ATTGTCCGATGATTACGATTCACACAGGTACAGGGATTTCATAGTAAAGAACTATCCGCTTGAAAAACAGTTGGATAAAACAAGGAAACTGATCGATGAAATGCTCTCATTCAAGAAGATCTTTTCGAGAGTCAGGAATATGCTCGACGGCAGGGAACGGCCCGGGGAACTTCAGCATGAAGACATCACGGTGCTGATACCAAATTACAACCGGGCGCGGATGATAATGCAGGACCTGACCGCAGGTCTGAAGCTGGGGAATCAGCCGAAGGTCATAGTTGATGACTGTTCCACTGAAGAAACCGAATGGCTCGATAAAATCAGCGAAACAGACAAATGGGCAAAAGTGATAAGGAAAGAGAAAAACAGCGGAGTCGCGGAAAGCAGGAAAGCTGGACTCCTTGCTGTCGGGACAAGGTACACTACGTTTATAGACGATGACAATGCAATGATCTGCATGGACAGGGAGGCGGCACTTGCAGATATTTCGGACCTGGAAAAAGAAGCGTCCCTCGTCGTGCCGAGGTATATCATCAACTTCTATCGGAACAGGTTCAGGCTTGGATACGACAGGCGTTATTTCAACGGTAAAAACGGGTACCAGGTACTTGAATACCTGGCGAAAACCGGGGAGATGATGGGCCTGCTGACAGGCGGCGCAATAGGAGATACCGGATGGATGGCGGGTCATGCATCGTGCCCGATGTTCAGGGTCGGTGAGGATTTCGTGATGCTCGCCAGGATGATGGCGGACAAACCGGATATGAAAATAAAAATAACGGAAGGGCTTGTTTTCGTAAGGAGATTGCTTGATGAAGGGCTGACACTGAGCCGGAACAGGACAAAACTCGCTCTCGGGCTCATTGCGCAGGCGGTCGCATGTTATTACTGCCTGGAGCTTGGCGTTGCGGACAGAGAAACGGTGCTGCGATGGATGAAGGACAGGGCGGCGCTGATCCAGAAACTTTACGATTTCGGCGACTGTTTCGAAACCGAGCTGATAGCTTACCTTACGGGAGAGATCAGCGAAGAAGTGTTCATACACTGCCTCAGGCTGCACGGGATAATGGTCGGGAACACATTGGACGAACTGGCCCCGGAATTGAGGCGTATGAGGGGCTGCTTTTACACTGAAAAGGCAAAGACCATAACGTTCGAAAACAAAGGCGCGCTGCCCCTGGTAAGTGTGATCATTCCGACCTTCAACAGGAAAGATATGCTGAAGCGTGCGGTAGACTGTGCCCTGAAACAGGATTACCCCAATATTGAAGTGATAATATCCGACAATTGCTCTGACGATGG